>WRKD01000180.1 GCA_009778255.1 Bacillota bacterium | reverse complement strand
CGGGAACCCCTGCAATTACAAGCTCTCTGGAGCATTGTAGAGCAGGCCAGCGTACTGTGGAACAATAGTGGTACTCAACTCATAACCGGTCGGTCCCTGGTTCGATCCCAGGTGGGCCCACCATAAAAAACACTGTCATTCCAATGGTATGACAGTGTTTTTTCATGCAAGCTATACGATTCCTGCGAACAAATCAACACCAGCTTTTTATAAAGATAGCTGGTGTTTTTGGTTGCGGGGGTAGGATTTGAACCTACGGCCTCCGGGTTATGAGCCCGACGAGCTGCCAACTGCTCTACCCCGCGTCGGTTGGTGGAGGGGGGTGGATTCGAACCACCGAAGGCGGTGCCAACAGATTTACAGTCTGCTCCCTTTGGCCACTCGGGAACCCCTCCATATATACCGATTCACTATTAATTTATTCTTAGCGTGAATTGGTAATACTACTTTTTGCTGCTCGCACAAAAACATTGATGCGAAATACAATAGAAAAGTAATATAATTAAGCGCTGCCGCACGGCTTAAGCTTGTTGGAGCCGACGATGGGACTCGAACCCGCAACCTGCTGATTACAAATCAGCTGCTCTGCCAATTGAGCTACGTCGGCAAGGCTGACAAAGCATATTATACCAAATATGCCTTCATGCTGTCAATGCCTGATTTTGCTTTTTTGTTTGATTTTGCTTTTTTAGGAAAAAAAGCTGGGAAAAAAAGGCAGAAATCAATCTCCTTGCAAATGACTAAAATATTCGCTATAATGAGGAAAACATATAAAAAGGAGAACATAACCATGTTTAATACTCTATCTGACGCTAAATACTATATAAAAGAAAATGAAATCAAGATGATCGATCTTATGATGACCGATCTCAACGGCCGCTTTCGGCATGTGACCCTGCCTTGTGAAAGATTAACTGCAGAAGTTTTTGAGTATGGCATTGGCTTCGATGGTTCAAATTATGGTTTCGCCCCGGTAGAAAGCAGCGATATGGTTTTCATACCAGATTTGAAAACAGCTTATCTCGATCCTTTTGCCGAAGTTGCCACCCTTGCAATGCTGGGTGGCGTTTATGTGATCGATTTACCGCAAAACAGACGTTTTGATCAAGATCCCCGTAATGTTGCCCTGCAAGCCGAAGATTATCTTAGTAAAAGCGGTATTGCGGACAATATTCGTATATCTCCCGAATTTGAATTTCATGTATTTGATCATGTGAGTTATAGCCTTCTGCCGCATGCCTCAGGTTTTTGTGTAGATTCAGAGAAAGCGGAATGGAATAGCAGTTTAAAAGGATTTAATATGGGCTATAAAATGGCTAAAAAAGGCGGATATCATATGGCGCCGCCACTGGACGATTTGCATGGTTTTCGCAGTAGGGCGTCTTTATTAATGGAAAAAAGCGGAATAAAGGTTAAATATCATCATCATGAGGTTGGCGGACCGGGGCAGTCGGAGATCGAGGTAGAATTTGGTGGTCTGCTGGAAATGGCAGATAAAACGATGATGACAAAATACATTCTTAAAAATGCCGCCATAGCAGAAAATAAAACCGTTACATTTCTGCCTAAACCTATATATGGCGAAGCAGGGAATGGCTTGCATGTTCATATGCATCTGTTTAAAAATGGTCTGCCACTATTTTATGATCCGCATGGCTATGCTCAGTTTAGCGAGACCGCCATGCATTTTATGGGCGGCATACTTAGGCATGCCTCGGCATTATGCGCTTTTACCAACCCCAGTACCAATTCTTACAAAAGGCTTACCCCCGGTTACGAAGCTCCGGTTACAGTTGGTTTTGCTACTTCCAACAGAAGCGCTGTTATACGTATTCCCGCCTATGCCAAGAGCCCAGCCGAAAAACGTTTTGAATTGAGAAGCCCGGATGGAACCTGCAACCCTTATTATGCATATGCCGCCATTTTAATGGCAGGTATAGACGGGGTGCAGAAAAAAATTGACCCCGTAGAGGAAAGTTATGGCCCATATGATTTTAATCTGTTTAATTTGCCGGAAGAAGAAAAAGCTAAAATTATGTCATTGCCGCAGTCTTTAGAAAAAGCTTTGGATGAATTAGAAAAAGATCACGATTTTCTTACCGCCGCCGCGGTGTTTCCCCAAAACTTAATAGAGATTTGGCTAAAAAACAGAAAAGCGGAAGTTGATTATTATAATCAGCTGCCCCATCCATTAGAGTATGCTTTGTATTTCGACCTGTAAGGAGGAATGATCTAATTATGAATGATCGTAAAACAATACTGGCTGTAGATGATTCAGCAGCTAATTTGCAGATTTATAAAGGAATATTGAGCCCTGAATATGATGTTCGTTTAGCAAAATCTGGTAAACTGGCCTTAGTTGCGCTAAAAAGAATAATTCCTCAGTTACTATTATTTGATATTGAAATGCCGGATCTGACAGGATTTGAAATAAAGGAAGAGATAAATAAAAACGACAAATTAAAAAATATCCCAGTAATATTTGTTACATCTCATGCTACGGAAAGTATTGTTGCCAAGGCGATAAGCTTGGGAGCGGTAGATTATGTTGTTAAGCCTTTTGCTCCCGAGATGCTGCTGACAAAGATAGAAGGCATATTCAAAAATATTTGCTGATGGGCTTGCTAGCTTAAACAAGGAGGTGCAAATGACGAACTCTTTCGATAATATCAACCACAATAATCGATCTGCAGAGCTAAAAAAAATCATCAGCTATATGCAGTTGATATTGAATAATATCGGCAGCTGTTATCTATTATTAGATAATGAGGCTAAGCTGCTTTTTTGCAGTGATAATCTCGCGGAATTGTTGGGCGTAGAAAATACTGCTCTATACATTGGTAAAAGCATTAGCGAATTACCGGGCATCTATGCCAATAAAGCATATGTTGAACTTACCATGGAACGTTATCGTCGCCTTTTATCACAAGAGCACGATTTAATTGAAGAAGATGTTATCGATTCACCAAAATATGGTAAACGCCTCTTTTCTATTGTCCATAAAAAAGTACAAGATAAAGAGGGCGGCTTTAGGGGCGTAGCTTTGATTATGCGCGATATTACCAATGAACGTATTATAGAAGATAATAGACGTATTTCAGAAAGATTACAAGCGTCTCAATTGCCTTGTATGGTGTGGAATAAAGAAGGCTATCTTGTCAACTGCAATAAGAAGGCTAGAAAGCTTTTTGCCTTTACGGAAGAACAGTCATTACAAGAAAATAGTGTTTTAGCTATTCAGCCTGTTTTTCAGCTCGATGGCAGGCCAACCGAAGCCGTTAGGCAAGTTTTTATGGAAGACGCTTTTAGTAACGGATATGCACAAATAGAAATTTTATTGCAAAAAACCGATAAAACGCCTTTAATTGTGGAAGTCAGCGGCGTTCGCGTTTCTTGGCAGTATAGTCATAGATTATTTGTTTATTTTCGTGATCTAACCGATGTTAGGGCCAAAGAAGCCGATGCAAGAGAAGCGGAAGAGCGCATTAAAGCAATGTTAGATAGTAATCCCATGATATGTATATTGCGCAATGAAGAAAATGAACCCATTTATTGTAATCAGGAAGCGGTAAGATTATTCGGCGCTGCCGATAAAGAGGATTTTATTGATAATTTTGCCCAGTTTTACCCAAAATACCAGCCAGACGGGCAAGAGAGCGCAAAAAAAAGAGATAATCTGATTCAACGGGTCATTACGGAAGGGATTATCAAATTTGAGTGGATGTTTAAAATAGCCAGCGGAGAGCCTTTGCCGGTAGAAACGACGCTTGTACAAATACCTTGGAAAGGCGCCCATATTTTCCTTTCTTATTCGCGTGATCTCCGCTCTAAAAAAGCAAATGAGCAAAAAATGCAAGAGAGTATAAGACAAGCGCGAGAACTGGAGCTCAAGCAAGAAAAAGCGCAGGCTACCGCTGAAGTAAAAAATCAATTTTTTGCTTCGATTAGCCACGAAATACGTACCCCCATGAATACCATCATCGGTCTTTTAGAGCTTTTGCGTACCGAAAATATGGATCAGCAGCAGAAGGATTATGTCAATGAAATGAAGCATATGTCGGCTGTATTATTGCAAATAATAAACGATACCCTGGATTTTCAAAAAATCGAATCCGGTAAGCTTCCTTTATTACCAATACACTTCAATTTATATACGCTTTTTAACAATTTAGTTGCGGCAAGTAAAGTTTTGGCAGAAGGAAAGCAGCTGTTGTTCCAGAGTTCTTTTGCTCCGGATTTGCCTCGCTTAGTTTATGGTGATGAATTTCGAGTGCGTCAAATAATTACAAATTTGCTCACTAATGCAATTAAATATACGCGCCAGGGATATGTTAAATTTAACGTAAAAGGCGCCAATAAAGATGGGAAAGAATTTATCGTTTTTTGTGTAGAAGACAGTGGTATTGGTATAAAAGAGGAAAATATATCGCATCTGTTTGACGAATTTGAGCAATTCGATTCACATAAAAACAGGGGTATTACGGGTACCGGTTTGGGGCTGGCTATTGCCAAAAGATTAGCGGATATGATGGAAGGGCATATTGAGGTAACTAGTGAATATAACAAGGGTTCTTTATTTACTTTCTCTTTCCCGCTTATAAAAGGCCAGCTCGATCAGCTTAAACATATAAGTGAAATTAAGCGGGTTATGGCAAAGCCGGGTACAAAAGTATTGGTAGTGGACGATAATAGCGGTAATATAACTGTTGCCTGTGGATTACTGGCTAGGCATGGCATTTTTCCGCATACGGCAAATGATGGCAAGCAAGCTATTGAAATGATCAAATCTCTTGATTACGATTTGGTGTTTATGGATCATATGATGCCGGAAATGGATGGTTTGGAAGCCACGGCTATCATACGTAAAGTACTGGGAGGGCATTATAGTGAATTGCCCATAATTGCCTTGAGTGCCAATGCTATTGAAAGTGCGCAGGAATTGTTTATTGAAAGCGGTATGACTGATTTTATCGCAAAACCTATAGATATTAATGAACTGAACCGGGTATTACAAAAATGGCTGCCTCAAGATAAAATTGAAATAGAAAACCCCGCAGAGGTCGCTTCAAAATATTTGGATGAAGACATGGTATCTTATAAGCTGCTGGAAAACTTGATGACGATTCCGGATTTAAGCGTTCGCGATGGGCTTGCTTTGATGGAAGGAGATAAAAATCTTTATATAGATGTTCTATGGCAGTTTTGTAAAAGTGTTGAAAATGATATAAACGCACTACAAAGTTGCCTTAAAAATGGACATTGGGAGGATTATACTATAAGAGTACATGCGCTAAAGGCTGTTTTTGCAAATATCGGCAATCATTTTTTGGCCGATTGGGCTTTTTCATTAGAGACCGCTGCCAAAAAGGGCGATACAGAAAAATGTTTGCAGGAAACAGCTAGTTTTTGCCATTGCTTGCTGCAGTTTTATCGGCGAGTTATTAATACCGGTATAATATCGGAAATTACGCCGGGTATGCAAAAGAAAAAGATAGATCGCAAATTACTATATTCTAAACTAGAGCAATTACTAGATGCTTGTAATGATTTTTTAGCCGAAACTGCCGAATCGCTTGTTAAAGAATTATTGAATGTAACGGTTAATAAAAAAACTGACCAGTCTTTACAAAAACTATATGATCTGGTATGTGCTTTTGATTATGATCAAGCCAGTGAGCTTATTAAAGAGCTTTTACTATAAGATTTTGCTTTTATGTTCGGCAGGGAAAATAGGGCTTTAGTCGAAAGTATAAAAAGGCGTGAAAGGGGGAGTAGATATGTTGATTAAGCCGGAATGGTTCGTAGCTTTACGATGCCCCTATTGCCAAGAGCGCATGCTCTATAGAGCTGTTTCCCGTTTTGAACTTGATAAAGGCAAAACACTTGCCATACACTGCTCCTGCGGAGCCGAACCCTTTCACCTACGTCTTAAAGGGCAGCATTTATATGCCGATTGTTTTTGCCCTTGTTGCGAGGAAGAGCATAATTATATTTTTCGCTTGCAGGGAATACAAGCTGCCCCCCCCATTATGTTTGGTTGCGAAACTATGGATATTCGCCTAGCCTGTATTGGTGAACGCGAAGTAGTACGCGAAGCTATGGATGAAGAGAGCGCTCTAATATTAGATTATGCTGAAGAGCTACGGGATTATTTTGTTAAACCTACCATTATTGGCAGGGCGCTTATATGTATAAATAAATTGATAACAGCAGGTAGTTGTCTTTGCGCCGATTGCGGCCGCGAAGATATGGATGTTTTGATACTATCCGATAGATTAGCTTTAACATGTCCACATTGCGGAAACAGCGCATATATTTATGCTTCACGTTCATCAGATGTGTATTTACTAAATCGTATTTCTCGCATTAGTTTGCATGAAGAAGGTATGCGTATCAAATATCTTAGTATAAAAAAGGAGGATTTTACATGCCATTGGTAGCAATGAAACCGCTTTTAGCGGCGGCAGAAGCCAAAAAATACGCGGTTGGCGCTTTTAACTGCAATAATATGGAGATAATACAAGCTATAATAAACGCAGCAGAGGCGGAGCATGCACCTGTGATCATTCAGGCCAGCCAAGGCGCAATAAAATACGCAGGATTGGAATATATTGTGGCTTTGACCCGTATAGCGGCTGAACAAGCCAGCGTGCCGGTAGCGCTGCATCTGGATCATGGAACTAGTTTTGAACAATGCCAGCAATGTGTTGAAAAAGGCTTTACCTCGGTGATGATAGACGGATCAAAGCATTCATTGGAAGATAATATTGCTTTGACCAAAAAGGTGTTGGCAGTGGCGCGGCCGGCTGGCGTAAGCGTGGAAGGGGAATTGGGAAAACTGACCGGTACAGAGGATGATATTTATGTTAGTGAAAAAGAATCTATGTATACAGACCCTAAAGAAGCGAAGTATTTTGTAGAGCAAACACAAGTAGATGCCTTGGCTATAGCCATAGGTACAGCGCATGGACAATATAAAGGTGAACCTAAATTAGATTTGGAACGTTTAAGCGAGATAGTGAAGTTGGTAAATGTCCCAATTGTGCTGCATGGTTCTTCTGGGGTGCCAGATGAGGCAATCCTAGAAGCCATAGAGCGCGGCGTGAGAAAAGTTAATATAGATACCAATATTCGTGAGCATTTCATGGGAGCTTTAAGTGATGCTTTAAAAGCCAATCCACATGAATTAGATCCCCGTAAGGTATTGGGCCCAGCCCGCGCAGGAGCAACTGAGATCATACGCGAAAAAATAAGATTGTTTAGCAGAGGAAAACTTTAATATAAGTATATTCAATAATAGCAATATAACGTGAACGGCTATAAGCCGTTCACGTTTTTTTTAGCCTAAAATGTATTTTAACTGCATAGTAATTTAATTTTTAAAAATAACATAAGTATTTTATAATTTGTAACCGTAAAGTGACTAGTAAATGATATAATAGTAATAGTTAACATGTTAGGCAGGTGCAATATATGCGCACACTATTACTTGCGGGAACTTTTCAAAATGCGTTAAGCAAATATGGCCTGGATATCATTAATCACGAAAACCTTACTGTGGATGAAGTATTGCTTTTTTTACAACAGAATCAGCCAAACTACGATCAAATCATTATTACAGACGAGGCTATGTTCAATAGTGATTTCTACACTGTTAACGCCACTTTAAGAAGCATTATGCTCTTGCAAGAGAAAGAAAATAATAATTATCCGGTATTGCTGCTCACCAATAATGTTCTACTGCAAGAGATAAATATTTCCGGCGTAGAAATACATTTTTATAATAGTGTACGAATCAATATTTCTCATTATCTAAATTATCTTGGCGCTTCAAATAAAAACGGCGCAGATAAATCAAGTAAAAAGGGCTCAAAAGGGAATGCCTTACCCACAACATACGAGAGTGTTTTGCTAAACAGTAAAGAGAGTATTCCGAAAACCGCAAAAAAAAATATCATCGAGCGCTTCAAAAAAAACAAAACCATGTTTTTCCCCGAGTCGTCTTCTACCGATAAGGCGTTTACCTCTATTAGCTGCGATATTAGCCGGGTCATAGCCATTTCGGGTTGCCGTGGCTCGGGAGTAACCAGTACCGCCGTTAATTTGGCGCATATAGCCAGTCAAAAGGGTTTATCTACGATGCTGATCGATTTAGATATTATGAATTGCGCACTTAACTTATACTTTTGTGAATATTACGATACTGCAGAAAGAGAGCATGATATAGCTTTTTCTCTTATCCGCAATTTGGCTAAACCTCAAGATTATAAATTGAATACTTACAGTAATGGCAATCTTTACCTCACTACATTAGCATATTCATTTCATGATACAGAATTATTGAAGCGTTTTTATTCCGGTACAAAACTAATTAATATGCTAACAGTGTTTCGTAAACATTTTCAATTATGCATATTAGATATGCCTTTTGATGTGATAGGAAAATTATCGGAAAGTATTTTGTATATTGATTCCTTCGGTATATGCCTACCCAATAACTTGTATGCTATTACCGGCGCCTTAAGAGCCGTGCAAAGCTTATTTGTTGCAGAAGATCTGGAATCTCTTTTTAGTAAATCTAAAATAATCGTCAGTAAATTTAATGAACAATCTACCATACACGATGATTTTTTTGCACCAGAGACAGTTTGCGAATTATTATTAGAATTAAGCGATAACCGATATACTAGGGAATTTGAATTGGCGGGTTATATTCCATATACAACGGAGTTCGATTCACAGTTAGAAACAGATATACCAATATCCACTAGTAATGCACGTTTAAACAAAGCGTATACAGATGTTTTGCTAAGAATGATAAAAGGAGTGTTTTAAATGAAATTGGAAAAGGTAAAAAATACCCGAAGTAAAACAAAGCTGCCTTCCAGACGCAATCTATTCAAAAAAGTCACGGCAGTAGTGGTGAGCATAGCTTTTTTTATTGGCTCTTATTATATCATTCATACTGCCAGCGCCGCTGCTACAGATACTATAACAGTGCTGCGAATCAAAGCAAAAGACGGCGTGCCGGCAGAAGCTGCTTTAATTATGGATGATTTAGAGAAATACGATATCATTCGTAAAGAATACCGCCAGGAAATGGTACTGGCCGAAGATCTTGAAGATGTACTTGAAAAATATACCACGCATTATTTGCGCAATGCCGCCATACTGTATTACGATGAAATTACCATCGAATCGCCGCGAAAAAACGAATGGCTATATATGTACCTTAATGAAGGTATTTCTGATAAAGAAATACTTAGTATTCCTTTCAATTATTTGGAAAGCGGCGGTGATATTTTAACGCCGGGAGATATGGTACGTATTCGGGTAAAGTATGAGGCGGAAGAACCCGAAGAAAATTATAACAGCTATATTGAGGAGGAGGAAAACTATTATCGGGCTCAGGCAAAAACAAATAAGGTAGAAGTAACCGCAGTTTTATTCGATAGCATAGAGGTTACGGATATGTTAAATAATAAGGGCCATTCGATATATGAAGTGTATAGAGAAATACTTAGGTATCCGGAAAGCGAAAGACAAAAACTATTAAAAAGCAGCAATTTCATTAGTAGCATAATACCTAAAACACTGGTGTTGGCAGCTACTTCCGAACAAGCGGAACGTTATATGCAGTATAAAAGCAGCAGCAAAGGAATTCTCATCACTTTATTGCCCCGAGAGCGCGAAAGCACCATACTAGATCAGCTACCAATTTTAAGAATGGAGATGGAAATATGGAGCGGCAATCAAAAACAATAAACAAAATCAGGGAAAAGGCGGCTTCGCGGGAACAGTTCGATGCCAATGCTTATGCAGGCAAATTACTTTATAGTGTCTTTGGCTTTATCTCAAGCACAGATTTTACCGATAACGCTATTTTGATCAGCAATTTAGGCTATATAATGGCGCGGCAAAACTTTAATGTTTGTGTGGTCGATTTTAAGGTTTTTTATCCCAATTTGTATTTGTACCTCGATGTGCCGCAAAACCTCAGAGGCAATGGATTACTTGCTGTATTAAAGGACGATAAGGCAGATTTACGGGAAGAAGTTAAGCCAACTAAATATACCGGGCTTTATCTTTTATCCCCCAGCCCACAGGATTTGATGGAAGAGTATTTTGATTTCAGTGTAGACAAAGTATGTGAAGTGATTGAAATCATAAAAAAGAAATTTGATATAGTATTAATAGATATACCTAATAATCCCCCTTTGGAATTTTGCCTGGGGGCGATGAAACAAAGCCATATGGGGTTTTTTACTGCCTCGGAAAGAATCGACGCTTTAAGCAATATTACACGTCTTTTAGATTTTGTAGATTCTGTGGGGGTAAGCGTAGCCAAGTTCACCAATATTATTTTTATGAATATGCAAGATATAAAATACGATTTTAGTATGATCAAAAAACTGAAGTTCAAAATTGTAGCCGGCTTACCCCTAATAAAAGGAGCTGCTGCTGATGCTTTAGAAGGCAAACTATATATAAAAGACAATTCGCTGGTCAATAACTTGTTTAAAAAGGAAATAGCCAAAATAATCGCTAGCATACTGGAGCAAAAATAAAATCAATAATTCTTGGGAGGTTTGTATGAAAAAAATAATAATGAAAATAATTGGCAAGCTATGTATGGCGCTTACTATCACATGTTTATTGTTATCGTTAGTAAACGCGGCACTTGTAGCTTATGCAGATAGCGGCAGGGAAGTATACGACCCGGTTTCGGCGGCTATGCAAAGTTTTCCCGATGTTGTGGGTGATCATTGGGCTGCTCCCTTTATCATGCGTTTGGTGAACGAGAATGCCATAAACGGTTATCCGGATGGCAGCTTTGGCCCTACTCGCAGCATTACCAGGGCGGAATTTGTTAAGATCACGGTAAACTCTCTTTTAGAAGTACCGCCAAGCCCTTTACCGGGGCAGCATTGGGCAGTTAATATTATAGAAATAGCGCAAGACAATAATCTGTTAGAAGCAGGAGAATTCGCTCCAGACACTTGGGATCAACCAATTAATCGTCAGGAAATGGCTAAAATCATGGCAAGAGCCAGTCAATATATTAGAAAGGAAGCATTGGACACAAATACGGAAAGCTATAGTTCAAAAATAGTTGATTTTAATACTATCAGCGACGGCTATAAGCCTTATATTGCGCAGGCTTATGCCAAGGGTTTGGTAACCGGCTATACTGATGGCAGTTTTGGCGGAGAAAGGCCTGCTACTCGTGCTGAAGCTTCCGCGATGCTAGTACGCTTGCTAGATCCGGCATATCGCTTATGCGAGATAACTTTCGACCCGGCTGTAGACGTAGCGGCGGATGGACGTATGAAGCTGGCTAAAGCGGAACAATATTTAATGAAGAATTTGCATAGCTTAAAGTTTTATACGGAAAACGGTAAGTTTTATTTTGAAGGCTATGTAGCAGAAGTGCCGCCTGACTTTGATAATTGGATAGCTATATCCTTTCAGTTCAAACAAGGCAGCGGCTTGCCGGTGGCAGATTATGATACAATCCCCTCAATTCTGTTTCATGAAGATGTAGTAATTTTGCCGCGGGTGGGACCATTTAAAGAAGAGGTAGCAGGTATCAGCGGCCCGGAAATAATCGATAATATTATGGTGACAATGGCCATAGAAGCTCCCAATCATACCAATACAACATATAATCAAAAAAGTTATGAAGTACTTTGGCTATTTTATTCAAATAACGATAACCGTATTGCTTGTATTGATAAAATTGGCATAGAAGAACAAATAAACAAGTTTTACGACTTATCTCAAATTTTTCAATGGTAATTAATGCTGTGATAAGAATAATGGGTGGAAAAATATGAATATGAACATACAAAAAACAATAATAAAAATCTTAAGCAAATGTTTATTATGGGTAGTTATTGCAGCGGCCGGGTTTGTTTATTTGCCACATGTATTTGGCTTAGCCGGGGCTGTAAAATATGCGCAGGGGGCGGAAAAAAAAGCAGATGCACCTTGGTATAATTTACTCACGGAATTACCCAAAGGACAAAAATCATTCTTTAGCATGGCTAAAACCCTGAATCTATCGGCTTGGCGTTTTAGTGGTAATTATTGGAACTACGGTACAGATATTAATAATACCAAGAGTATACCGGCCGATAGAACAAATGACAGAGATATTTTGCTAAAGGCTCTTCTGCATGAATGGGAATTTCGGGTTGCTTTACCAAAAGAGGTAGCTGATGAATTAGGCGCAGGTTACAGTGTTGAGATAGCTGCTAAAGGAGATTGGGGGCTTAATGAAAGCGAACTTTTTTTTCTCAAAGACCCGGCTTCATTTCAGTATAAACTGGAAGATAAATATCTCTATATAAAGGCGTATCCTCAAATAAGAATACGTGACGATGTTTTTTTTAATAAATTGATTACTAACTACGATATAAGAGTTCCTCTGGTAGAACCGCGTTATGGCGTCAATACTTTTGCCATGTTCGATTTCAACGGTACAGATTTAGGTAGTGCATCTGGTTATATGAAAATCGATCGGCCATCAATGTCCCAGCTTCAAGAAGAGTTAGAGTATTGTGCGGAAAATAAGTGGATACACCCTACGCAAATAATTAATGCCACCGGTGTTTTGCAAGGATATTATAATGAGAATCAGATGTTTGATATTGCTATTTGGAAAAACGATAAAGAAAGCATAAGAAATTCTCATGAAGTGAAGATCGGCAACAATACTTTTGCTCCCGGGGGCGCCATTGGTTTAAGTTTCTGGTATCCGCTCAAACTTAGTTTTTATTTGGAAAAGAACGAAGATGTGGCGGTAACAAATATTACCTATACTCCTTTGATTCCCCATAGCCAGGCTACGGTTACAGTCACGGTAGCCAATTATGGCATGAGCGCGCAATTACCCAAACTCAGTTTTGTGGTTGACGGCGTTTCGGCTAAAAAAACCGTAAATATTGTTCCTGCCTTACAGCCTCATGAAATACGAGAATTGAATTTCGATTTTTTTACCCCAGAAGAGGGCATGCTGGTTATTACGGCGGAAATCAACCCATTGCGTTCCGATAATACCAGGGATTTTAATGAAGTAACATACGATAATAATATATATAGCGTAATAGCTCCCATAAATATGCCGGAATTTGGCAATTTGCCTCCCTGGGTATTAAGTAAAAAACTCATCTTTACTACCTCGCCGCCGGCGGTAGCCGAGTTGAAACTGCCTGCTGCTTGTTGGTGGGCTGGCAGCGCTGAAGGAACATTAAAGGTGTACAATATAACGCCGGATTTATATCACGATTTTAAAGCAAGAGATCTCCATTTGGATGCTGTGGGTTTAAATACCGTAAGTATAGCTATAAAAAGGCCCAGCGCAAGTTTTAGCGAGTATATAAAAATCAACACCAAATTGTGCCGGGAAGATTTTGGCGACGACCCAGCCGGAATTTTGGGTCAGCCATTTTGGGCGGAAAATTATGATTTGCTTAAAACGGGTATAATAGATACCGGAGGCAGTGTACAAAGGCGATATGGCTACAAATGGTATTGTGGCGGTTGCAGCGGCGTAGACGATGAAATATGCAACGGGCATGTAGACTATGCTTATGCCGAGGCCGATTTCGACCCCATAGATTGTCGAACTGTATATATCGCTAATGTGTATAATGGCATGGATGAACTGACTTATCAAAAGCCGGTGCATAAGC
>WRKD01000179.1 GCA_009778255.1 Bacillota bacterium | reverse complement strand
GGGTGAGCTTTTTCTACCTCGTCTAGCAGTACAACGCTATAAGGTTTACGCCGTACTGTCTCGGTTAGCTGCCCGCCTTCATCGTATCCTATATAGCCGGGAGGCGCACCCACTAAGCGGGAAACGGAATGCTTTTCCATATATTCGCTCATATCGATACGAGCCATGGCTTCGTCGGAACCGAACATAACAAAAGCTAAAGCTTTTGCCAATTCCGTTTTACCTACACCGGTGGGGCCTAAAAAGATGAAAGAACCGATGGGCCGGCGCGTATCTTTTAAACCGGAGCGAGCCCGGCGTATGGCTTTGGCAATACCGGTTACAGCTTCATCTTGGCCTATTACGCGTTCGTGAAGCAGTTCTTCGAGTTTCAATAACCGTTCTGCCTCGCCTTCCTGAAGGCGCGCTACCGGAATACTGGTCCAATCGGCCAAAACACGGGCTATTTCACTTTCATCCACTACCAAGTTTTTACTGCCGGCTTCTTTTTGCCAGCCTTTGCGCCCTTGTTCTATCTGCTCGGAAAGCTTATTTTCTTCATCCCGTAAATTAGCCGCTTTTTCAAATTCCTGAGCTTTTACCGCCGCCTCTTTCTCCTTTTGCACCATGGCTAAGGAATCTTCCATTTCTCGTAAATCGGGCGGCGCAGTATGAGCAGCCAAGCGCACCATAGAAGATGCTTCATCCATTAAATCGATGGCTTTATCCGGCAGAAACCGATCTGGCAAATAACGCGCCGAGAGTTTTACCGCTGCCTGTAAGGCATCGTCTGTTATTTGCACGCGATGATGAGCTTCGTAACGGTCGCGCAGACCATGTAATATGGCAATAGCCTCTTCCTCGCTGGGTTGATCAACAGTTACCGGTTGAAAACGGCGTTCCAAAGCCGCGTCTTTTTCAATATGTTTGCGGTATTCGTCTAAAGTGGTAGCGCCCACACATTGTAATTCTCCGCGGGAAAGCGCCGGTTTCAAAATATTGGCCGCGTCTATGCTGCCTTCAGCCGCGCCCGCCCCCACCAGGGTATGCAACTCATCTATGAAAAGGATTATTTCTTGGTTAGCCCTAATCTCGTCTACCAGCTTTTTCATCCGTTCTTCGAAGTCGCCACGATAACGGGAGCCTGCCACCACAGAAGACATATCCACCGTTACCACTCTTTTACCCAGCAAAATATCGGGCACCTTGCCTTCCACTATTTGTTGGGCCAACCCTTCTACAATAGCTGTTTTACCTACCCCCGGCTCACCTATAAGCACCGGATTATTTTTAGTACGGCGCGAAAGTATTTGTATAACACGCTTTATCTCTTTTCCCCGCCCCACTACGGGATCAAGCTTTTCCTCTTTAGCCATCGCAGTCAAATCTCGGCCATATTCATCCAACACTGGGGTATTTCCCATTTTGCGGCTGCCGCGCTGCACTTTGCCGCGCCCTCCGCGCTCTGTTCTACCCTGAGGCAAACCCTGGCTTATCATTGCTATCACCATATTGCGAACACGCTTTAAATCGGCGTCGGCCATATCCAATAACCAATGGCTGGCCGCTCCTTCTCCTTCCGCAGCCAAACCCAACAATAAATGCTCTGTATCTACAAAATCCACACCTAAGTTCAAGGCTTCTTCTACAGCCAATTGCAATACCCGTTTGGCTTGAGGAGAAAAACCGCCAAATTCCGACCCATAATTAGCTTCATCATCAATGGCATCGGCCAGTACTTGTGCGTTAAGGCCCAGTTGCTCTAAAACCCGCGCAGCCATGCCGTCTTCTACACCGAATAAACCCAAAAGCATATGTTCGGTACCAATAAAAGCCGATTTTCTTTCTTTGGCTGTTTTTTCTGCCAAAGCTAAGGCACGCTGCGATTTTTCTGTTAAGCGACTGGCTATACGGCCCAAACCAAAAGAAGAAGACCCTAAAGAACGCCCGCCAAAAAGATTATTGAAAACTTTAAACAACTCGTCGCTGTTAAAGAAATCCATCTCTCCATACTCCTTAGCGCATTGTTCGCATATATAATCTTCTTCGCGCATGCCATTATTAACGCGCACAATCTTCACTGTTGCTTCATTGCGACCACATTTTTGACACTTCATTTTAAACACCCCTATTCCTTGTTTAGATAAAATCTTCTCTAAGTAAATTGATCAAAAGAGTATTTAGCATTGCTCCACGCAGGCTTTCCGCATCTATATGCTCAGCTTCCAGCACAGAGTTATCTAACAATGCCAGTATGATCATACCTTCGCGTTTAGTAAGAAATTCTTCTTCCACTAAACGCTTGATGAGAAATTCGCCGTTTTGCCGGCTAATACGCCGTTCTTTACCCTTAATTAAATTGACCAATTGCGGGTCTGCCAAAGAAAGGCGCACTATGCGTATATACCCACCGCCGCCACGCCTGCTTTCTACTATATAGCCCTGTTGAGTTGTAAAGCGTGTTTCTAACACATAGTTTATTTGTGAAGGTACACACATAAAAGTGCTGGCTAAATCACCACGCTTCACTTCAACTACGCCTTCATTCTTACTTAACAACTGCTTAATATAGCTTTCTATTTGATCTGCTAAAGTACTCATACTATACTTGGCGCCTCAGGCCCTAACCTTCTTTCACCTTCTAACATTGTCTCACCTTTTGACCATTTTTGACCTATATTGATTATACCATATCCTAAAAGAGAGTAAAGAATGAAAATTTGGCGGAAGTGGCAAATTATAGAATATTTTCGTTAATTTATGGCTAAATTCTCTTTTTTTAACAGTTTTTCTCAATTTTACGTTTATGAGTAGGAGGCGACCAATTCAGTCGCCCCCTTTTTACTAATATCTAATCTTAATCATCTTCTATTTAATATTTACCCATGCCACCGTAAGAATCTACGGAACCATAAGAAGTTCTTTCCGGCAAGCTGCGCATTTCTTTATGGGAAGCGCCAATACGGGCAGAACCACTCTTTAGTTTAAACTGCCCTATCAATTGTTCCAGGGAATCTGCCTGCCCACTCATTTCTTCACTGGCGGCGGCGCTTTGTTCCGCTGTAGCGCTGTTTTGCTGTACTACCTGAGCCACCTGATCTATACCACTATTGATTTGTCCTATACCTGCCGATTGTTCTTCCGAAGATTGGGCTATATCACCTACGATTTGGGTGCTTTCATTTATACCAGATACTATTTCACTTAAACTATTGGCTGTATCTTGTGCTATGCGCGACCCGATCTCCGCCTTTTCTATAGAATTGGCTATAAGCGTACCTGTTTCCTTGGCTGCTTCAGCGCTTTTAGCCGCCAGATTCCGTACTTCCTCTGCTACCACGGCAAAACCTTTACCATGCTGGCCTGCTCTGGCTGCTTCCACCGCAGCATTTAAGGCCAAAATATTGGTTTGGAAAGCTATATCGTCTATGGCTTTGATAACTTTGCTAATATTCTGACTGGCGTCGTTAATTTCCCGAACCGCCTGCATCATTTGATCCATTTGCATATTACCCTTCTCGGCATTCTCCTTGATATTTTCAGCCAATTGGGCGGCATGCCCAGCCATATTTGCATTATTCTTAGTCTTATTGGCGATTTCCGCTATAGATGCAGAAAGCTGCTCTACTGCGGAAGCCTGCTCTGTTGAACCTTGCGCCAATGTCTGAGCGCCATCTGCTATCTGCTTAGAGCCAATGGAAACTTGTGAGGTGGCAGATTGTATTTCACTAAACATACGATTTAGATTATCGATCACTTTATGCAAAGAAACACCGATAGCGTCTCGGTCGGAGAGCAGTGGCAATTCTACGGTGAGATCGCCTTCAGCTAATGTTTCCAACACTTTGCTAACCTCCTGTAAACGCCGCACAAACTTAGAGGATGAACCAATTAGTTGGCCTATTTCGTCCTTTTGATTAGAAAATCTATTAATAACTTCTTCATCTTCCCGGTTAAGAGTAAGGTCGCCGGCAGAACCGGCATTACTCATAAACGAAGTTAAAGGTACTAGCGGTTTGCTGAGAAGCCCAGCGACATAAAAGGCCATAAAAGCCCCAACAAGCACAGCCACTAAAATAAAACCTATAATTATCAGCAGTAAACTGCGGGCAAGAGCATCGTTACTTGCATCATTTTTACTGGCGGAAACAACCTTATTGTTAAGGCATGTTTCAAAATTATCTGCTATCTTATTGATGGTAGGGAGCATTTGGGTAAATTCTACCAGTATTTGTTCAGTATTGGTATTTTTTGCCAAATTATAACAATGATCTAAAAACTCCACATAGTCTTTTTCATATAGGCCTCGCGCTTCATTGAAAAGGTTACGAGATTCGGCGGTAAGTATCGAAGGATAATATCCATCCATATATACTTGCATGTCTTCTTTGTAACCTTCTACAATTGTATATACAGATTCTATTTTCGCCTGGTCATCTGTCATAGAACCTATCAAATATTCTCTGGCATATACCCTATATTCTTGTACTAGTTTTAAGATTTGCGCCATATAAGGCATAGGAACGGTTTGCAGTTGGTACATTTCCGTTTGCGCCCTATTAATTTCAGTCATGCCAATAATACCAACTACTCCAATAGCGACCGCTAAAATCAAAACTATACCAAAGCTCACGATAAGCTTCATAGAGACCTTCAAGTTCTTCATGTAAAAAAACCTCCTTTTATTAGGCGTACATTTTTAATTATTTCGTGATAATGAATGCTTAACAATGGTGAATGTTTAACATTCATTATATCGATATAAAAAAAAAATAATTTATATGGATTTTCTCATTTTAGACTATAATCAACAGGCGCCGCTACTGCCATAACCGCCACGTGATGGGCCGGATAGGCATTCTACCTGGCAGATTTCAATTGTCGGCATTTTCTCGACCAACCTAAATTGGCAGATACGGTCGTTTTTTTCCACCACCGTATCTTTTGTGGCATAAGCGGAAAAAAACCATATATCCTCTTGCCCCGCATAGCTTTCATCAATAATACCGGGACTATTTGTTTGCAATAAGCCCCACTTTTTAAAAGTGGAACTACGCGGTGCAATATGCGCCTCGTAACCTACTGGTAATTTTACAGATATACCTAAAGATATAAGCTTATGCTCTCCCGCTTTAAATTCAACCCGCTCTCCGGCGCGTAAATCTAGCCAATCTCCCTTATCCCATACCACAATCTTTTCTACATCGCCATGATACAGTATTTCAATTTTCATAATGTACCTCCTTTGGCGGCTTGCAGACGCCAGATTATAAAATACAGATGTCAGTGTACGATCTAGCAGGCTGTTGCCGCAAGTATACGCTAATCTCTTTTACAAATGCCAAACACATACAATAATTCGGTAAAATTTGCTTTTGCTTATATTCTTGTAGTATAATACTCATTGGAAAATAAAAAATAAAGGGGATAATTAGCTATGAATATTCGGCAGCTGCTGGATAAAAAACAACGGGGCGAAAAGATAGTTATGATCACCGCCTACGGGTATCCCAGTGGGCGCTTAGCTGAACAAGCCGGTGCGGATGTTGTTTTAGTGGGGGATTCTTTAGGTAATGTAATGCTTGGCTATGAATCGACCACGCCGGTTACCATAGAAGATATTTGTCATCATACTAAACCTGTAGCCCGGGCAGTAAAAAACGCGCTGCTGGTAGCCGATATGCCCTTTGGTTCTTATCAAATAAATACCGATCTCGCTTTAGCCAATGCCATTTTCTTAATCAAAGAATGCGGGGCGGCAGCTGTTAAAGTAGAAGGCGGGGAAGAGACTGCTCCTATAATAGCCGCCCTTAGTAAGCACGGCATACCGGTAATGGCTCATATCGGTTTGCTGCCACAAACCGCTGCCATGTGGCATGGCTATAGCTGTCAAGGGCGAGATGCTGATTCAGCTATGCGCCTGCTAAAAACAGCCCGCATGCTAGAAGAAGCAGGAGCTTTTTCTGTAGTTTTAGAATTTGTAACAGCCGAAACTGCGGCAAAAATAAGCGCCGCTTTAACAATACCCACCATAGGTATTGGCGCAGGCCTCAATTGCGACGGGCAAGTATTGGTATTTCATGATATTGTTGGTCTTAACGAAAACCATATGCCTCGTTTTGCAAAACAATATGGCAATGCCGCAGCTATTATACTGCAAGCTCTTAACGATTTTGCAGCGGAAGTAAAAACAGGCAATTACCCCGACTCTGAGCACAGTTATTTTATGGATGCCGATGAAGTAAAAAAACTGGAAAAACTACTGGGAGAGTAATATGGAAATACTCATTATGGGCGCCGGAGCAATGGGTTGTATTTTCGGCGGGGCACTTTCTTTAGGCGGGCATGCCGTAACCTATTATGACGTGGATCAAAATAAGGTCGATTTATTGAACCGCGAAGGCTTTGTTATAACCGAAACGGATGGCACACAAAAAACCTATATAGCCAAAGCTATAAATCTTATTGAAGATGCGCCTGCGCCAGAACTAGTGCTGATGCTGGTAAAATCATACAATACCGCACAGGCGGCACGGGAAGTTAGCCTGGTAAAAAAAGCAAAAACACAGGTATTGTCTTTACAAAATGGTTTTGGTCATATTAGCATTATAGCGCAGTATATAGATAAAAAACAGATATTTCCCGGCGTTACCTATCAAGCTGCCTGCGAAACAAAGCCGGGCCAGATTTTTCATAGCGGCAATGGCCTTACCACTATTGCCCCGTTAATAGAAAACTCTCGTTCTCGCAACAAAAATTCTTCGCGTTTACTGAAAAATTCTCTGGCCAAAGCCATGGAGCTGGCTTATATATTGAACAATTGCTATATACCGGCTGCCGCAAGTATAGATATAAAACCCATACGCTGGCAAAAATTGATAGTCAATAGCGCCATTAACCCACTTTCCGCCATTTATAAACTGCAAAACGGTGAATTACCAAAAAAACCGGAAATTGCCCGCGATATGATGAGCTTGGTTATGGAAGGCGTGACGGTAGCACAAAAAGACGGAGCGCATTTAAACTATGGCGAAATGTGGGCCAGCGTATTGGAAACTTGTCGCGCTACTGCACAAAATTATTCCTCTATGCTGGCGGATGTGGAAAAAGGGCGCATGACGGAAATTGAATCTATCAACGGCAGCATTATGCGCCTGGGAGAGCAGTATGGCATAGATACACCTTTAAATGCGCGTATGGTTCGCAGCGTAGTAGCCATACATGGCAAAAATGACCAAATGCGGCTTAATCAATACTAAGGTGGGCTGCGCCCACAAAGATGCCAGAAGATAGAAGATAGAGTGTGACATAACTGGCTTTTGTGTAACAAAAGCCAGTTAGCTATTACTCAAAATTAGAGATTTTGGCGTTAGCTCGGGTGATTAAGTTGCTATTGAGAAGCATGCACCAGCATCCTTTCATCATTACCCCCACCGGTAGTGCAGGTAGAAAGGGTAAGGATGCGGTTAATACCTTCCGGCGCATCTATGCTTGCGGCAAAAGCCGCAAAGCTTTCGTTGGAAGAAAAAGCAATACGGTAGGCATGGTCATTGATATCACTTTTACGTGCGGCAAAAACATACCATATTTGTTTTTCTCCATCCGGCATGGTGATGGTAATTTCGCGATGTGTATTAAGATACTCTGCATCTAAATATTTCGCCAGCGAGCCAAACATAGTGCCGTTTTTTGCGTTATGCGCATAAACGATACTATGATAATCACTAAAATCTCCCGCGCAGCGGAAATCCATAAACACTGCGCCTAAACCATTTTTATTTCCTTCAAAAGAGGTTTTCAGGTATTTTTCATTGTCTTGTGCCTGCACTATAGGATAATTAATAACCGAGCTGCTTATTTTAAGCCAACCGATATATTCTTTATTTACTTCCGCAGGATTTAAAGGCGGTTTTTGCTCGGCAACGGCGGGCTTATTGGTAATTTCTTCTTCATCTGCTGAAGATGTATTAGCAATAACTGTAGAAGTATCCGGTTCGGCAATTGCCTCTGTTGCTTGAGCCGCCTCAGGCGGCTCATATATTTCCCGTAGTTTTTCATATTCATTTTGCGAACTATGGTATTCCCATAAACCTATGAATATTTGTGAAGCGGAGTATACCGCCACAACAAGAAAAAATAAAAAAGCCACGGTAAAGAGTATCCTGCGCCTGCCAGACTTATTTTGTTGAGCAGATTCTTTTTTTTCCGATTTTGCCATAACATTATCCTCCGCATAATCCTTGAGGCGCCCCTTATTCAATGACAACAACTGCTGCTGCCATAAACCAGCATTTGCCCCGGAGAAAGCACCACCTGCTTAGCCCAGACTTTCCAAGCTAAAGGAGAGAGATCGGGTTCAAAGCTTAAAACTTTACAGAGCCTTTCTTCAAGTTGTTGTGTAGCTACCAGCCCTTCTATATGCCACACAGATACTTTAAAAATCACCTGCCCCAAATCATCGCTTCTGGGTAAGCAGGCTAAATAGAAATTGTGACGTCCTCCGTTTAGTATCATACTGCCGTTGATCTCCACCTGTTCCGAACCTATTCTTACCTGGCTAACCAACACTTCGCTTTGCACCCGGTTAAGATACGCCGCCAATTTAACTTCATCCCAATACAACTGCGTGGTAGATGGTTCGGCATCGCGCTCGCTACCTCTTCCCCGGCGCATCAATCCAAAAGCCACATTGCTAGGCCCCCATTGTGCTTGTAGGGAAGAGAGCGCCAATAAGCTATTGTCGTCAAACTCCATTGTAAAGCTCATACTTTCGCTTTTACCCCTAAGCAATTGCCATACAGAGCGGGTTTTAATATCTGCGACTACAGTTTTTGCCTGTAGTCCTTGGCAAAAACTGCGGGAAAGCGCCCCTTTGGCAGCCCAGGGCAAAATTATACTTAGCAGCAAAGTAAAAATAAGCGCACTTATCAAGAGCAGCAAACCCAATTTCAACCTACGCCACAATAACTCCTGTTTGCACCCCACATCTTTTTCCGCTACATTTTTTCTTCGCAACTGTCTATTATTCATGATCAATTGTTTTCTTCAGATAAGCGGCAATAAACTCATCCAGCTCTCCATCCATCACCGCATCTGTATTACCCATCTCTACCCCGGTACGGTGATCCTTTACCAAGCGATAAGGCTGAAACACATAAGAGCGTATTTGGCTGCCCCAGCCAATATCTTGCTGCTCGCCGCGTAAAGCGGCTAATTCGGCTTCGCGGGCACGAATTTTTTGCTGTAACAGCTTAGCTTTCAATAGTTGCATAGCTTTGTCTTTATTAGAAAACTGAGAACGCTCGTCTTGGCATTGCACCACAATGCCACTGGGTAAATGGGTAATACGAACAGCGGAATCGGTTTTGTTCAAATGTTGGCCGCCTTTACCCGAAGAACGATAAGTATCTATTCGCAGGTCATCTGGGTCTATCATTACCTCTTTATCGTCTGCCACCTGTGGCATTACATCTACCGAAGCGAAAGAAGTATGACGGCGGCCCGCCGCATCGTAAGGGGATATACGCACCAGACGGTGTACGCCGCGTTCACTTTTAAGATAGCCATAGGCGTTCGCCCCTTTTACTAAAATAGTAGCACTTTTTACCCCGCCTTCGTCGGCAGGCAGGCTATCGATCAGCTCCACTGTGTAGCCATGCCGTTCGGCATAACGGGTGAACATTCGCAGTAGCATCTCGGCCCAATCTTGCGCTTCCAGCCCTCCTGCCCCGGCATGTAGGGCCAATATGGCATTGTGGTCATCGTATTCGCCGGAAAGTAGTAAAGTAAGCTCCAATTGCTGCAATTGATTAGAAAAGGATTTAAGGGCAGCGGCAGCCTCCGCAGCCAGAACTTCATCATCCTCCTCCCGCGCAAGCTCTAATAAAGCTTCGCTTTCATCTAAAGCCTCTTGCACTACGGAAAAAGAATGTATTAAATCCTTTATGGTGTTAAGTTTATTGATCACGCCTTGAGCAGCCGTCTTATCTTGCCAAAAATCATGCGCCAAAGTTTGTTGTTCTAATTCTGAAGATGCTTCTTCTTTACCTTCAATGTCAAAGAGACCTCCGTAATTCTTCCAAACGCTCCTTGCCCAAAGTGTATGCAGCTCGTAATTCATCCAATATCAGTATGGTCATGCTCCTGCCCCTTTCGCTGTTTATTATTCCTCAATGGCGCCACAGCACTTTTTATACTTTTTGCCGCTTCCACAAGGGCAAGGATCATTCCGCCCCACTTGTTGCCGGGCATCTTTTCGTACCGGCTGCTTTCTAGCTGTAGCCCCTTCGCCACGATTTGTAGAAACAGCAGCGCGAGCGCGCGGTTGTTCTATTATTTGCGCATGTAAAATCAAACGGGTTACATCGGCTTGAATTTCTTCTATCATTTGCTGGAACATATTGAAGGCTTCATTGCGATACTCCACTAAAGGATCTATCTGGCCATAGGCGCGTAGCCCAATACCTTGACGCAATTGATCCATGGCATCTAAATGATCCATCCACTTGCTATCTACAGCGCGTAATATAGCCATATGCTCCAGTTGATTCATAATTTCTTTTCCCAATATCTCTTCACGTTGATAGTAGTATTTGAAGAGACGTTCTTTTAAATCTTGCGGCACTTCATTTTTAGCTAGAGCGGCCAATTCCTGTTCCGTGGGCGCGTCTTGAGGTAAAACTGCCGCAAACTCGCCTACGAGAGAGGTTAAATCCCATTCCTCCGGATACTCGCTCATACCCATATACGGCGTTACCATGGTATCTATTACATTTTCCATCATAGAAAAGACACTTTCATGTACATTTTCTTCATAAAGGGCACGCCGGCGCTCTTTATATATCACCTCGCGCTGCTGATTCATAACATCATCATAATTCAGCACCTGACGGCGCATTTCAAAATGGCGTTCCTCCACTTTTTTCTGCGCACCCTCAATAGAGCGTGAAACTAAACCGGAATCTATCGGCATAGTATCGTCCATGCCGATACGATCCATAATACCGCGAATATTATCTCCGCCAAAATGACGCACTAAATCATCTTCCAAAGAGATGAAAAAACGGCTGCTTCCTGGGTCGCCCTGACGTCCGGCACGCCCACGCAGCTGATTATCGATACGGCGGCTGTCGTGGCGTTCCGTGCCAATAATATGTAATCCGCCCAATTCCACCACTTGATTATGCTCGGCGGCAGTGGCTTTTTTATGCTTATCTATCAATTCCAGGCGCTCGGCATCGCTGAATTCCCGCTCCGCATCTATAGCCTGAGCAGCGGCCATTTCTGAGGCAGCTAAAGATTCCGGGTTACCACCCAGCATAATATCTGTACCGCGCCCGGCCATATTAGTGGCAATGGTCACCGCGTTTAAGCGCCCGGCTTGCGAAACGATTTCCGCTTCCTGCTCATGGAATTTAGCATTTAAAACATTATGCTTTATGCCACGTTTGCTCAGCATGCGGGAAAGAACCTCCGATTTTTCAATAGAGATGGTACCCACCAACACCGGCCGGCCTTTGTCATGCTCGGCAGCAATTTCTTCTACCACGGCGTTATATTTACCCGGTTCCGAACGGTAAATAATATCCGAATTATCTACCCGTATCATGGGTAAATTGGTAGGGACTTCCACCACGTCAAAACCATATATCTTGCGAAATTCTTCTTCTTCGGTACGGGCAGTACCTGTCATACCGGCTAATCTATCGTACATACGGAAAAAGTTTTGGAATGTGATAGTAGCCAAAGTTTGGCTTTCTCTTTCCACTTTTACATGCTCTTTCGCTTCAATAGCTTGATGCAAGCCCTCGCTATAGCGACGGCCAAACATCAATCTGCCCGTAAACTCATCCACAATAATAACTTGGCCTTCTTTAACCACATAATCCCTATCCCTCTTATACAAGCTATGGGCGCGCAGGGCTTGATTTATATGATGCGAAATCTCCATATTCTTATCGTCGTAGAGATTTTCTACCCCAAAAGCCTGTTCCGCCCTGGCTACCCCTTCTTCAGTAAGTGCCGATTGACGTGTTTTTTCGTCTACCGTATAATCATCTTCACGCTTTAAACGCGGTACAAATTGAGCCGCTTGCTCATACAACTGAGTGGGTTTATCTGCCGGGCCGGAGATGATCAGCGGTGTACGCGCCTCGTCTATTAAAATGCTATCTACCTCGTCGACAATAGCATAATAGAGTGGGCGCTGTACCATACCGGTTTTATTAAAGGCCATATTATCGCGCAGATAATCAAAGCCAAATTCATTATTTGTACCATAAGTAATATCCGCAAGATAAGCCTCGCGTTTACCCGGTGGCTCCATACCATGCACACTAAGCCCTACCGTAAGGCCAAGAAATTTATAGATACGGCCCATCCATTCGCTGTCGCGGCGGGCCAGATAATCGTTGACCGTAATCACATGGGCGCCTTTACCGAATAAGGCATGTAAATAGGTAGGCGCTGTGGCAACTAAAGTTTTTCCTTCCCCGGTTTTCATCTCGGCAATACGCCCATCGGAAAGCACCATACCTCCAATAAGCTGCACATCGAAATGGCGCATCCCCAATACCCGCAAGCCGGCTTCGCGCACTGTGGCAAAAGCTTCCGGCAGTAATTCTTCTATACCTTCTCCATTGGCAATTCGCAAACGAAAAGCCACTGTTTGCGCCAGCAATTCCTCATCGCTCATTTTCTGTATCTGCTCTTCCAGGGCATTAACCCCCAGCAGTATTTTGTTATAACGCTTAATATCTTTTGCGTTATCATCGAATAGCCTTCCCAATAAACTCATACTAACACCTCCGAAAAATAGAAATATGCGGTTAGAAGTTGTAAGTTGATAAATTATCTGATTAATCCTCTATAACCTGGCCCTTATTATATCACCAAAGTCACCATAGTACAACAGGCTCTGTCGAGGAACCTATGACCCATTTACCGAAAGCATATACGACCCCATAAATGAAATCGGTTACGAACCGCCTCACTTTTCTGTTGAAAAAGCGTATCAGTATGATAACAAAGGCAATATAACAGCCTCTTGGTCTCCCCTAGCCAACGTTAATACCGCAAACACGGAGTATAAAACGACCTATACATACGATGCCGCCTATAGCCTGCCTTTTCCTACGATGCTCTGGATAGGCTGTTAGAAGAAAAAACACCCATTGAAAAAATAGGCGGCACATTATATAATAGCATCAAAAGAACATATAATAAATATGTGAAATGCAGGGATATGATGGGAAAAATGGAAAACTGCAAAAGCATACGGAGTATCACTTAAGGGCACCTCTAGAAACCAGAATAAACACTAACAAAATGATCAAAATGAGACTAATTACCTAAATATCCCCGTCATTGCGG
>WRKD01000178.1 GCA_009778255.1 Bacillota bacterium | reverse complement strand
CTGTTGCTGTTGCTGTTGCTGTTGCTGTTGCTGTTGCTGTTGCTGTTGCTGTTGCTGTTGCTGTTGCTGTTGCTGTTGCTGTTGCTGTGGCTCCGCTTTTGGTATTTGCTGCCAGGTTAAATCTAAATAAATATTGCTGCTTTTTTGTTCGTCCATTTTATTTTACCTCCTCTTTTTCTGTAAAACTTTTGTTTATGGTATTAGCATAAAACCTCATTGTGAACTCTATTTGAACAAGTTCTGAAAAAAAAGAACAATCCACACTGAATGATTGTTGATAGATTGTTAAGTGGGTAGTTCACATACTACGCTTTATAAAAAATAACTCTAAGGCGTTCTTTATGCACTGTTATTTTTTACCACCGAGTTATCTTCAGTATTTATATGATGCAACTCTTTATAGGTTTCTGTATCTGCCGGTAAACCATATTTATTTAAGCTTCTGTAAATCAAAGCTTTGGCTAAACTGTAAATAAGCGCAAATAGCGGTACGCCAAGCACCATACCAACAAAACCAAACATTCCGCCAAAAAGCAAAATAGCAAATAATACCCAAAAACTGGGTAAACCGGTTGTTCCGCCTAATATTCGCGGGCCAATAATATTACCATCTATTTGCTGCAAAACTAAAATAAAAATCAAAAAATATAAGCAAAGTATGGGGCTTTCAAATAACAACAAAATGGCGCTGGGTATAGCACCCAAAAAAGGCCCGAAAAAAGGTATAATATTAGTTACGCCAATAATCACACTTATCAACATAGCATATGGCATTTTTGTAACTACCAAAAATATAAAACAAATTATTCCTACAATTAAAGAATCCAGTAATTTTCCATTTATAAAACCACCAAATATTCTATGTGTTAAGCGGATATTTTCTATTATTGTGTTTCCTAATTTTGGTCCAAAAATACTATATAGTACCTTTTTCCCTTGTGCTGCAAAGATATGTTTTGCATTTAATAGATACACCATAACAATTATGCCAATAAGTAAATTAATTACCGCGGTAATCGCAATTCTTAATCCACTATAAGCGCGCATAGCCCAATTGCCTAATAATGGGAATAAATCGGTTTGCCGCCATTGATCAACATGATCAACTAAAGATTGGTAAGCGCTCATTATCAATGGACCAAAAGGCTCATCATAAGGGTTCCCCTCAAATAGTTGATTGATCCAAAGCCATAAATTACGCGAATAATCTGGCATTTTCTTAATTATTCCAATAATGCTATCTGCTAACTGTGGAATCACTAAATAGAACAAACCAAAAAGAACAATAAAGGTAATAATTAAAGTAATAATAGTGCTAATTACGCGAACTATATACGCTACTACTTTTTGTTTTTTAATGTGCAAAGCGAGCGGGCGCGTTAATAAGCGTTCGCAAAGCTTATAAACAGGGTTTAGCACATAAGCAAGTGCAGCGCCATAAATAAAAGGCCTTAGGATATTGATTAAGCTATGTAATGCTTCACCTACACCCCTGGCTCGATATATAATAAAAAAGAATATTATAGAAAGTGCTATAACTGTAAACACTGTAACACCCCAAGCTATATATCGCTTGTATATGGCGTTTTTCATATTACCTCCCCTTTATACAAGTATATCCTCTTTTTCAATCTTTTCATAATAATCATAAAAATACTGGCTTTTTATAGCAAACCGTTTTTGCGCTTCTTCTCCATGCTCCGAACAAAGCATTAACAAGTCTCCTGCTCCACCTTTTAATCCTTGTAAACTTATTATTTGTGCCAAACGGCGGCTGACTCCTTCATTACCATCAAAAAGTGGTATGTTTGGCCATAATCGCTTAAACAAAGGTTTAAGAAATATATAATGGGTACAGCCTAACACTAATGCGCTCATATCTTGTTCATATGGACGTAAAAGTGCGCGTAAATAGGGTTCAATATTCTTATGTTGCGGGTTTTCCTCAATTAACTCCATCAAACCGGGGCAACCTAATGCTTTTACTCTTTCATGTTGCGGTAAAGATTCCAGTAAAACATGAAATTTTTCTCCATGTACCGTTAGTACTGTACTTAGTACAATAACTTGCCCGTCAACAGCTTTAAGAGCTGGTTTAATAGCGGGTTCCAGCCCTACTAGAGGCATATCTAGTTCCCCGCGTAAAGTTGCAGCTCCAGCAGAAGTAGCTGCATTACATGCCAAAAGAACCGCGCTTAAACCTAAAGGCTTAAGCGAAGCAATGGCATTACGGGTTAGTTTTAATACTTCTGTACGAGGTTTATCGCCATAAGGGGCATGAACAGTATCTGCATAATAAATAAAATCTTCTTTTGGTAAAAGCCGACGAGCTTGTACTAAAGTAGTTAAGCCACCAATCCCGGAATCGAAACAAAGAATATAACCTTTTTTCACTAGTTTCCTCCTCGTTTATTAATACTACCGGTTGTAATATGCCATATTTGCCCTGTTATTTTTGGCAACGGATTAGTAGATGCAATAAAAGTTTGCGCTCCACCAGCTATTTTATTTAATAATGCCTGTTGACGATAATCATCTAATTCACTTAAAACATCGTCTAAAAGTAAAACTGGCCATTCATGTTTTTGGTTACGAGCTAACTCCAGCTCGGCTAATTTACAAGATAAAGCTGCTGTACGTTGTTGCCCTTGTGAAGCATAACCTTTACCTAAAGTTTTATTTATTTCTATTAATAAATCATCACGATGTGGCCCTACTAATGTTGCACCCCGTGAGCGTTCAGCCCCACTTAATCTTTTGAGTTCTTTTAAGAACAATGCTTGTATTTCTTCTTTGCTGTTTGCTTCCAATGCCCCGGTAAAGCTTTTATACCGTATATTTAATTTTTCTCCTACCGCTAATTTTTCATGAATTTCTGCCGCCAAAGGATTAAGCTGTTGTAATACTTGCCGGCGTTGCCAAATAATAGCGGCGCCGCTTGCTGCCAATTGTTGATCCCAAACATCAAGGGCTTCTTGTAAATCATTATTTGCCTTCATTTGTTGAAAAAATCGTAAACAACTATTACGTTGTGCTAATATACGATTGTAGCGAATTAATTCTTGACAATGCTGAGGAAAAAGCTGAGATATCTGTCTGTTTAAAAACCGCCGCCGTTGCATAGGGCTTGCTTTAATTAAATTTACATCTTCCGGTGAAAAAATAACAGTATGTAATAAACCTATCAGTTCATTTCTAAGGCATTCATTGCCATTAATTTTCCATTTTCTTTTCTTGTCGCGGGAATAAGCTGCAGAAATATTGATATTCCCTTTTTCTTGACTATCAATGTCTCCTTCAACAAAAAAATAGTCTTTTCCCGAAAAAATAAGCTCAAATTCACCAACCGCCCTAAAAGAGGTGGCTAAGCTTAAAAAGCAGATGGCTTCGAGTAAATTTGTTTTTCCTTGAGCATTTGCGCCTTGTAAGAGGTTTATCTGTTCATGCCATTCTGCCCAACAATTTTGATAATTACGAAAATTTATTAGCTGTAATTGCCTTAGTATCAAAAATATACCTCTATTTTTGTATAATATAAGTTTTCACATTAATTATCTTGAAAGTCTTACAGGCAACACTAAATAAGTATAAGGACTTTGTTCTTGTTCGCTACCCTCTGGTAAAATAATACCAGGTGTACTTTCACCAGTTAAATGAAAAGACACTTGTTCATTATCCATTACCTTTAATGCATCTAATAAATAGCGGGCATTATAACTGGATTCTATTTGCGTACCTTCTACAATAGCCGCTAATTCTTCATATATATGGCCTACCTCCGGAGAATCGGCTGTTAAAAGCAATCCTTCTTCACGCCAATTTAAACAAACAATATTTGTTTTTCCCCGTACAGCATCACGCGAAAGTAAAGATGCCCGTTCTAATGATTCTATCAATTTTTCACGTTGAATAGTTGTATGACAGCAATATAAAGAACTAGCCGGTAATACTTGATGATAATCTGGATACTGCCCCGATATTACACGTGTTGCAAAAGTTAGGTTTTCAAATCTAAAGAACGCTTGATTACGGCTGGCTACAATTTCAATCATTCCTTCATCGCTTACAGCTAATTTAGCTATTTCCAGCATTGTACGACAAGGTAATATAAGTTTTATTTCTGTTATATTTTCTCCTTGCCATATATCTTCTGCAATAGCTAAACGATGCGTATCTGAAGCTACCATTACTAATTTTGAACCTGTTAATTCTAATAATATGCCTGTAAAAAGAGGCCGTACAACATCGGTAGCCGCAGCAACGCTTACTTGCTTTACCATACGCCGAAAAGTAGATACAGCTATTTGTCCTCTAATATTACCTTCTGCTGTAGGAAGGGCAGGAAATTCTTCCGGATCATTACAACGGATTGCTACTTCAGATTGTTCATAGCTCAATAATAATTCATTTGTGTTTTCGCTAAAAAGTGTTACCGGCCCCTCTGGCAAATAACGTACTAAATCTTGAAAATATCGCCCAGGCGCTACTATTCTTCCATTTTCTTGCACATCTGCGTCTATTAAGCACTCTATTGCCATTTCTAAATCAGTTCCACTTAAAACTAATTTTCCAGGTAAGCTCTCTGTGGTTATCATCATAATACCACCTAAAATAGGCAAGGTATTCTTATTACTTATAGCACGGCTTACTGCGTTAACAGCATATAATAAATCCTCTTTTTGAACAATTAGTTTCATAAGTGTTTCCCCCATTATAAATCTAGAAAAAAATCATATTATATTTTGGCTAGGCAAAAATATTTATTTTTTTATATTTATTCTGTAGTAGCAGTAGCTTTGTGCATAATGTGTATAAGCAGAACATAAGCAAAGTATAATATAGAGAAAAAGAGAGTATCGACCGGTTCATTGTTTGTGGAAAAAAAATAATTATCCACAATTTAATAAATAACAATTTTGGTTATACCATTTATCAACAAAAAAGAAAACAGATTTACTTGATATTCTAACAAATACTTGTGCAATTCTTTAATAAGTATTTTTTATCAACTTAATAAAGTTTGTTTGATTTGTTCCATATCTTGTTGCAATTTATTATTATCTGTTAAACTATGCTGTATTTTATTATATGCATGTATAAAGGTAGTGTGGTCGCGCCCGCCAAAACTTGCGCCAATTTGTTTTTGTGTAGCGCCTAGCATTTCACGGCATAAATACATGGCTACTTGACGTGGATGAGAAATAAAATGATCTTTTTTCTTACTTTTCATATCTTCCGTAGATATTTGATAATGTTCCGCTACTACACGCTGAATTAAGTTTATACTAAGACGCGGACGATTATCAACTTCCGGAAGTAAACCGCGCAATAATTCATTTCCTTGTTCCATATTTATATGATCTAAATTATACAGTTTTGAATGATAAATAATTTTATTAAGAGCCCCTTCTAATTCGCGGATATTAGAGTGAATTTTTCTGGCAATATGGAAAATTAATTCTTCAGATATTGTTACTCTTTCTCCCGATGCTTTGTTTTGTAAAATAGCACAACGAGTTTCAAAATCCGGTGCTTGTATATCTGTAATAAGACCACCTTCGAAGCGAGAACGTAAACGCTCTTCTAATGTTTCAATTTCTTTGGGCGGCCTGTCGGAAGAAATAACTATTTGTTTGCCTGCTTCGTGTAAGGCATTAAAAGTGAAGAAAAATTCTTCCTGCGTTCCTTCTTTACCGGTTAGAAATTGAATATCATCTATAAGAAAAATATCTGTATAACGATAACGGTTTTTAAAATTATGTGCTTTACCTGTACGAACTAATGAAATAAATTCGTTAGTAAAAGTTTCGGTAGAAACATAAGCTACTTTTTTATGAGGACGATTTTTTAATACAGTTTGCCCAATGGCATGCATTAAATGTGTTTTACCTAAACCGCTGCCACCATAAATGAAAAGAGGATTATAAGTACGGCTAGGCCGCTCTGAAACGGCAATTGCTGCTGCATGAGCAAAACGGTTACTGTTTCCTACTACAAAAGTATCGAAAGTATAACGAGGATTAAAAAGAGGCGGTGGTTGTGTAGCTTGAGGACGAGATGGTGCTGTTGATGAAGCCAATTGATTTTTTTGACTATCTTCCTCCATAAAAATAACAGATAGAGATTCATTGGTTACAGTATAAAAAGCTTTCTCTAACAGATTTGTATAAGCTTGTTCCATATAAGCTTGTGTGTATTCATCGGAAACATGAATCTTGATTATAGCGCCATGTTGTTGCACATCTAAAATAGTAGCTGCAGAAAAAAAATTATCGAAGCTGCTTTCTTTAATTTCCAAACGGATAATATCCAAAACGCGGGGCCAAACTTTATCCATTAGTTACCCTCCTGCACAACAAAAATAGTTAAACGAGTAAAAATAAGTACAGCCCGTCTGTTAATGTGGATAAATACAAAAACAAGACTTGCTATAATTATAATAGCAAATTTTATCCACAATTTCAAGGAAATTTTGCGGGATTATTGATTTTAATTAGCGAAATAACAAGGAAACAGAAAAACATACGCGAATATAAAAAATAATTTATATTAATTATGGAGACCTAAAATGAACCGAAGAAGCATACACTCTATAAAGGTAATTAGTATACCCAATATACTATCAATAATTAGAATAACACTAATACCTTTGGTTTTACATTACTATCTAAAAGGAAATGTTATCGTTGCAGGAATTATGTTAATAATATCTGCCTTAACAGATGCTGCGGATGGTTTTATTGCCCGTAAATTTAATCAAATTACTAATTTAGGTAAAGTATTGGATGCGGTAGCAGATAAATTAACACAAGTTTGTGTTGCCGTTGTTTTATGTCTAACTTATACGGCATTATTGCCGCTAGCATTTGTCTTGGCAATAAAAGAAATGCTCATGGCTTTAATGGGTATTGCATTGCTGTTACGCGGTAAACAACCCTTTGCCGCCCGGTGGTGGGGCAAAGTAGCTACGATTGTTTTTTATGTAGCAGCTATTGCTATTATGTTATTTGGGCATAGTTTTGCTAAAGGCAGTATTTGGGGTATTTCTTTAACAGTTGCTATACTAATGGCTTATTCGCTGATTCGATACTACAATATGCTAAAGACTCAATTAAGAGGGTCCTAATATCATGAAAACCCTCTATGAAACTAATATGCATATAATGGCAAAAAAAGGATTGCTTTATTATAGCTTCCCTTTTTTACAGCAACAGCCTGGGTTAATACATGCTTTTTCAAGCCGAATCGGCGGAATTAGTCACGGTTGTTGCTCTACCCTAAACTTAGCTTATGCTCATCCTGAAGATACAGCGGTAAATGTTAGAGAAAACTGGCGGCGGTTTTCTGCAGCAATAAATATCGATTATAACCATGCGGTATTAACCCAGCAGAACCACACCATTAATATTTATGAAGCATTTGAAAAAGATGCTGGAAGAGGGATGACAAGGCCTGTAGGTTATAACAATATAGATGCTTTGATAACCGGAGTTTTAAACTTGCCTATTATAACATATCATGCCGATTGTGCGCCGCTCTTCTTTTATGCGCCTAAACAGCGTCTTATTGGGTTGGCTCATGCCGGATGGCGCGGTACAGCACTTGGAATGGCTAGCGCTATGGTAGAGTGCTTTGTGCAACATGGCGTAGCGGTTACGGAAATTTTGGTAGGCATTGGTCCATCTGCTGGACCTTGCTGCTATGAAATAGGAGAAGAGGTTGCGGCCTGCTTTAAGGATTTTTGCAATGAAACCGTTTCATTATTGTGTACAGTTAAGAATAATCCCGGAAAATATAAACTGAATTTGTGGGAGGCAAACCGCCTCTTTTTAATTAAATCAGGTATAAAGCCAGAAAACATTATTATTAGTGGAATATGTACTATCTGTAATCCAAAAATGTTTTTTTCTCATCGTATTCAAGGAAAAGCAAGAGGAACAATGGCTGCTGTTATGATGTTATGTTAATATTTATATAGCTATAGAGTGAACCGTTGCACTGGATTGGAGGAGAATATAATTCCTAATATTAAATCATTGCCATCTGCAGTAGCATGGAACAATATGATAGGTGCACTTAGTATTATAGATCAAACTCAACTGCCGGGCAGCTTATGTATTATTAACCTAGAGAATGCGGAACAAGTTTACGCAGCCATTTGTAACTTACAGGTGCGAGGCGCTCCTGCTATTGGTATTGCGGCAGCCTTTGGGCTATATTTAGCCATGCGATTTAGCTTTGCAAAAGATAAAGCTACATTTTTATTTGAATTAACTCAAAAACAACGATATCTTTGCTCATCGCGACCAACAGCGGTTAATTTAAGCTGGGCACTTGCACGTTTAAAGCAGGCGGTGATAAACTGCTCAACTCAAAATATAGAAACACTAAAAGAAGTATTACTTATTGAAGCCCAAGCTATTGAAAAAGAGGATGCAGCTTGCTGCCGCGCCATAGGCCTGTATGGATTATCTTTGCTTAATGATGGAGATAGCCTACTGACACATTGTAATGCCGGGCATTTAGCCACCGCTGCTTTTGGGACAGCGTTAGCGCCCATTTACTGTGGGTTGGAACAGGGGTTGGAGCTAAAAGTATATTGCGGAGAAACCCGCCCATTATTACAGGGGGCGCGCTTAACAGCCTATGAACTAAAAAATGCGGGAGTTGATGTCACATTACTTTGTGATAATATGTCTGCTTCTTTGATGGCGGCGGGCAAAATAGATTCTGTATGGGTTGGGGCAGATCGTATAGCTTTAAATGGTGATACTGCTAATAAAACCGGTACTTTAGCTTTAGCTGTATTGGCGCATTATTATAATGTGCCTTTTTATGTTTGTGCGCCGTACAGCACCTTAGATACTGTTGCAAGCAGTGGCGCCGAAATTGTTATTGAACAACGTGAACCGGCAGAAGTGACTGAAATGTGGTTCAAAGAACGCATAGCCCCTCCAGATATAACTGTATATAATCCAGCTTTTGATATAACACCAGTTGAGTTGATCAGCGCCATTATTACAGATCAAGGCATAAGATATTATTAGATATTTTTTACTGTTTTATATATTTTTGCAACTATATGGGAGAATTATATGAGCAGAATCATTGGTCTGACCGGACAAATAGGCAGCGGAAAAAGTTTAGTAGCATCCATATTGAGAGAAATGGGCGCAGTTGTTATTGAGGCAGATGCTTTGGCTCGGCAAGTGGTAGAACCTGGTTGCCCGGCTCTTACAGAAATTTGCACGGTTTTTGGAGCAGAATATGTGCTTCCTGAAGGCAGTTTAAATCGTAAAGCGCTTTCTCAAATAATTTTCTCTGATGCCAAAGCCCGCAATCGTTTAAATGCCATAATGCATCCATTAATACGAAAAGAAGCAGAATACTTAATAGACCGGTTCAGTGCTGCAGGGGAAAAAATGATTATTCTGGAAGCCGCTATTTTAATCAGCGGCGGTTTTACCGATATGGTAGACGAGATTTGGCTGATAACAGCACCCATAGAGCAAATATACGACCGTTTAGCACAGCGCGATGGCTTAAACGAAGCAGAGATCACACAGAGGCTTACAGCTCAATTATCACCGCAGGCCCAAACAGCCTTTGCCGATAATTTGATTATTAATGATGGAGACGTACAAAAACTTCGCAAACAGTTAGAAAAATTAATATAAATTGCAGGAACTAGATGTGAAGAAAAAACATTTTGGCTGCGGCCCCTATAGCTTAATAATGCTTTTAGCGTTGGCTTTAGTTTTATTTGCCTTTTTCTATTATCGCCAACATATTCTACGCTATTTCTATCCCTTGAATTATCAAGCGCAGGTCGAAGTTATAGCGAAAGAATATGAAATAGACCCCTGGTTGATCTATGCTATTATCCGTATGGAAAGTGATTTCAAATTAAGAGCAGAATCTCCGGCCGGCGCGCGTGGCTTAATGCAATTGATGCCTTCCACAGCTCAGTGGATTACAGAAGTAGCCGGATTTAATTTATCGGAGGAAGATATTTGGCTACCGGAGAACAATATTCGTTTAGGCTGCTGGTATATTGATTGGCTGCGAGATTACTATAATGGCGATATGGTAATTGCTGTAGCTGCTTATAATGCCGGTATGAGTAATGTAAATTCATGGATAGCCAGTGGTGTATGGAACGGCAATCTTCAAGAACTTTCAGGTATACCGTTTTCTGAAACGCGCAAGTATATAAGCCATGTATATGAAAGCTATAATATGTATCATAATTTATATGGCGAATAGAGGAAATAATAATCATAAAGGGAATATATGCTTATACTTGGAAGCGAGGGTATAAAAATGAATAAACAGTTGGAGAATTTAACAGAGGTTGCTGCTTTTACGGTAGAACAGGATAGGCCTTTTTTTTCTGCTACCCACGAAGAGATATTAAACGGCGCTACTACAGATATATATTTTATTAAAACCTTACAAATACTGCAACATATGGGTATAGGCGCAAGAGAGGCTACAGCAGAAATCTTCGCACGTAAAGCCGGTGTTTTTGCCGGGTTACCGGAAATTCTCAGCCTACTTAAAGGAAGAAAAGTAAAAGTTTGGGCATTACCGGAGGGTCAACGTTTCCAAGAAAAGGAGGTATTGTTGCGAATAAGCGGGCCTTATGAACAGTATGGAGCATTGGAAACTCCTCTCTTAGGGATTCTGGCTTCTTCTTCCGGTTGGGCAACGGCAGCTAGGGAGATCGCACTAGCAGCCAAAGATAGCCCAGTTACAGTATTTGGCGCACGACATGTGCATCCGGCGGTAGCGCCGGTAATGGAACGCAGCGCTATTATTGGAGGTGTTGGTAATTCCAGTTGCATATTGGGGGCAAAGCTTGCCGGCATGGAACCGGTAGGTACTGCTCCGCATGCTTTATTTCTAATTGTTGGCGATACAGTTGCCGCGGCTTTGGCCTATGATGAATGTATGCCGGAAAATAGTTCACGATTAATTTTAGTGGATACTTTTAAGGATGAAGCAGAAGAAAGCCTACGTTTAGCCGAAGCCATGCAGGGACATTTAGCTGGGGTAAGATTAGATACACCCAGCGAACGCGGTGGAGTAGGAATTGAGTTAGTAAAGGAAATACGAGCTCGTTTAGACAGAGCCGGGTATCAGGATGTTAAAATATTTGTTTCGGGTGGCTTGACTCCGGAACGCTTACGCTTATTAAAGGAAGCCGGGGCTGCGGCTTTTGGGGTAGGTAGTTATATTTCCGGCGCCCAACCAATAGATATGACCATGGATCTTAAGCAGGTTGAAGGGAAAGATGTAGCTAAGCGCGGACGTATACCGGGAATAACAGAAAATAGCCGCTTGCAGAGGATACTATAATAGAGTTGAAATTAAACTTGCAAAAAAAAAAGCGATATGATAAAATTAATCTCGCAGAATTTTTCTTTTCTATTTAATAGGCGGTAGTGCTGGAATTGGCAGACAGGCACGTTTGAGGGGCGTGTGTCGTAAGGCGTATGGGTTCAAGTCCCATCTACCGCACCAAACCAATATAATCCGAACCGCATTTTCCCTGTGGGAGATGGGTTCGGATTTGTTGTGTATTTCGATTATAACTTTTTCCCAAATGGTGTGAAACAACGCCCGGAATCCAAGCCGAGAGGCCCGCGCAAGAAGCTGGTGTGAATATTCTGTGAATTAGCACTCTCAAGCCTGGATTGCTAATTGACAGCACAGATGGTTTCTGCTACAATAATTTTACTTCATACAATGGTATGGAGGAAGACAATTGTTGTCAACACCTCCAAGGATATTTCTGATAATATTCTGTTCACGGAGTAGGCTGTTGATGCCTCTATGGAACAGCTTATGGCTGCCATGACGAGAATTAACAAGCTAAGATTGACATATGTCTCTAGCTTAATTATATCATAGTTAAGCTATGAAACTGGTCTAGAAGGGCTTGACAAATTCTTGCTTGATGACGATTTTTATGTGGAACAGGGCGACCCGTTCAGTTACGACGCGCTTTGGGGCGGCTCTAGTGAAGCTGAACCAAATGCCCATGCAAATTTGGCTGCATCACACGGGAACCCAAAATAAAAGGGAGGGCAGATATTATGAACTTACAGCAAGAAAGTGCGGCGGAAGATTCCGCCGCTGTGATCGAAAGTATTGTTAGCCAATTCCAGACCATGAACTTACCACGTTTAGCCGACCAGGCCATTTACCTGGGCATGCCGATGTCAAACCTCGAAAACTTACGCCAAACCTTGAACAGCCAGCGCTACGATGACGAGAAGAGAAGGTTCGCAAGCCGCCTCAAATACGCGGGTATTGCTAAAGACCGAGTAGCCGATACCTTTAAATGGGGCAAAGACATTTATCCGTTAACTGAGCCCAGCGTGATCGAATATGCGTTAAGCATTGAATTTGTAAAGCAGCAAAAAAACCTTACTGTATTATGGCCGGGATGCACTCCCGGCTTTCTTTTTATCTTGCGTTTGCTTAGTTTATCCACATATTTTGTTTCAACGATCCAGTCTATTGTTTATTTTCCCGGATTATGATTGTTGTGTTTTTGTTTACCGTTATTCACGCCAGGATATTTGTTATTCATATTTAAGCATACGTTTTATATCTTGATTGTTAACGAATTTATAATGTTGTTTCATATATTTACTGCGTGGTGGCCTACTATTTGCGCGATTTTTATATTTTTACTGCGCAATAGTGGTATACTTCTTTATGCTCGTTTGCAATTATTTCATCTAGCATATGTGCACGAATCTCTGCACATATAAAATAAATGTACAGTAATTTATACATACTTGGGAATTTATATTGACTTTTGATATTTAGTATGGTATCATAATTCTTATTTAAGAAGGGAGTGCTCTTATCATGGGTGAGGTAGTTAATAATGTTGAAAACATCCGCTTAGCGCATGGTCTTACACAAGAGCAAGTCGCCGATGTGCTTGGTGTGAGCCGCGTCACATATATCAACGTGACAAAG
>WRKD01000177.1 GCA_009778255.1 Bacillota bacterium | reverse complement strand
TCCGCAATGACGGGGATATTTAGGTAATTAGTCTCATTTTGATCATTTTGTTAGTGTTTATTCTGGTTTCTAGAGGTGCCCTTATGTATTAATAAATTGAATAGCATAGATTATACTTTTCTTTTGTTAAAAGCGGATGGAACAAATCTATACGCTTCTTTTTTATCCATTTTCGTTATATATCGCGTAGCAATACGCTCATGACAATTGGGGCAGAATATTGCACCATGATATTTTGAAAAATCTACAGACCCATCAATAATCCTATTATTATACATTTTAACAAAATTACTTTCTCCAACTTTTTGATAAGTAGCTATAAAGCATTTACAATAAGCGCAGCTTACTTCTAATAAGTGGCTGCCTCTGATTTTTTTACAATGAGGATTTTTATAGATTTCCATTCTTAATAATCCCCTCAAATAAAATATATAAAACTATTTAAAAAGAAACTCTATACTTATAAACAATTATTAATACAAAATGTAATAATAGCTTTACTTTACCCCAAAAAATTCTATAATTTATACGAATACTATATTTGAACAGTAGTTATTGAGTTTTAGTGATTATGGGGTGATATATGGAAGAATTTTAGATATTATTTATGTAAAGTCACAAATTTTAAAGCATACTGGCTAAATATCTCGGTCTTCGCCAGCCAAGAGACACAATTTAGATGTCAGAGTGTGACCTGAAAGGTTTCCAGAAGCAAAAGAACATATTTATTATAATAAGGAGCTGTTATAATGATCAAGAAAAAAAGAATGCTTTATGTTACTTCTCTTTTACTAATTCTAATAGCGTTGCCGCTAACAGCTTATGCGGCAGATACTATTGTACCGGTTACAGATATAATTAATGTTCCAACTACTGCTTACACAGACACGCCTTTATCCTTAACCGAGACAGTAATACCGACCACTGCAACTTTTCAAACAATCAACTGGAACATTAAAGACGCCGGTATTACCGGAGCAATCTTGAATGGCAATATACTAAATGCAAATAATGAGGGTAGCGTAACTGTTACTGCCACAATTAAAAACAGTGTTTTAGATGGAAAAATACTTGAACTTGCTTCCGGCAACCTGCATGTTATGGCTATCACAACAACCGGTAGTTTATGGGGATGGGGTGTCAATACCTTCGGCCAGTTAGGTGATGGCTCTTATGGTAATTTTCGCCTCTTGCCTTGTCGAATCGGAACAGATTCAGATTGGGTTGCCGTAGCGCCGGGCCTTTATCATACCTTGGCTCTTAAAAAAGATGGTAGCCTGTGGGCCTGGGGCAGAAATAATAATGGTCAGCTAGGCGACGGTACACTTATAGATCGTCTCACTCCGGTGCAAATTGGTACAGATACCAACTGGGCAACAATTGTAACCGGAAATATTCATAGTATAGCTCTTAAAAAAGATGGTTCTCTATGGCTCTGGGGCTCTAATGAATTTGGTCAATTAGGCGACAATACCAGTATAGATCGCCTTTCTCCCCAGCGCCTAGGTGCTGATAATGATTGGGAAATAGCAGCTGGCGGATACAACCATACTTTGGCGCTGAAGAAAAATGGTAGCCTATGGGCTTGGGGGCAAAACAGTTTTGGTCAATTGGGTAATGGAACTATAACAGAGAGCAAAACTCCCGTAAATATTGCGGGCAGCTGGTCTTTAATCTCGGCAGGAGGTTATCATAATCTTGCTCTAAAGGCAGATGGCAGTTTGTGGGCATGGGGATTGAACAGTAATGGGCAATTGGGAGATAATACTACAGGAAACCGCTATGCTCCAGTGCGCGTAGGTGTAGAAAACAATTGGTCTTTATTAGAAGCAGGTGGTAGACATAGCTTGGCATTAAAAAATGACGGTAGTCTTTGGTCATGGGGACAAAATACTTACAGTCAGTTGGGTAATGGTAGTACAGCAGATAATTCAAACCCCAGCTGTATAGATTCGTCTTTTGATTGGAATATACTGGCTGCCGGTGATTGTCATAGCCTGGCTTTGAAAAAAGACGCCAGCCTTTTTGCCTGGGGCAATAATAATTATGGTCAATTTGGAAATGGAACTACAACCGGTAGCACAACTCCTGTAGATGTTACACCGAATTTGTTAAATGATTTTGCTAAAGATTTCAATATTACCATAATTAAAAAAGATACAAATATATCCGTTGACAAAGGAATTTCTGGCAAAGGCTATAATCAGTTGAGCAAAACTGGCTATATAAATACCAATGGTAAAAACAATAGTACAGAAATATTTACCAATATACGTATTGTACCGCATTTAGATGATAATAAACAATGGTATATTGAGGCCACGGGCATAACTAAACCTGTAACATTTACTCTCTATGTACAATTATCGGGGAACAGTTATCAGGCATATAAAATTACAATCACAGGTGATGTATACTGGCACATACCAATGCCAGACGGGCCTTTAGGCGTTTTGATAATGTAATTAGAGTATACTGGCGAAGCATGCAATGAATATAGGGCGTCTCTAATAATTCCGAATTGCCAAATTCACTAGCAATTTTTTCGCCTAGCAAGGCGGAGAAGCTGATGTGTAGCCTAAAGCTATGTGAAGCGACGACAACGTAGTCTAGGTGGAAAAAGGGCAGCTAAGATGGTGATGAGTGGGTATTTAGAGGCGCTCTATAGGTTATAGAAGTGGCGGCGTTAATAAAGCGCCGCTGCTTCCTTTGGCTAATGTTTCTCTTGACAGGTTGTTATTACTGCCTTACAATGGGAATAATATATTATTAGAGGATACCCCATGAATTATTTATCTGAAAATGATCGCAAAAAGGCCTTGAGTATATTCTTTGCAGTAGCTGCGTTTTCAGCCATCGGCATGGGTCTGAGTGACGCGGTTTTTTCAAATTATTTCAAAGAAGCCTATAATGTTAGTGCTTTTCAACGTGGATTAATTGAATTTCCTCGGGAATTGCCAGGAATTATCTGCGTTTTTGTAGTTTCAGCTTTATCATTTTTTGGCGATATTCGCATATCGATACTTGCTCAAATTCTATCCGCTACAGGTTTGCTTGTTTTAGGATTATTTACTCCGCCTTTTGCTATTATGTTAATTTTCCTCTTCATCAATTCTCTGGGAATGCATATATTCATGCCGCTACAAGATAGTATCTGTATGAGTTTACAAGGCGGCGAAAATGTTGGTTCCGGGCTAAGTAAACTCAAAAGTTTTGGCCTTGTTTTCTCGGTTTTAGCAAGCATTGTAGTTTTTTTTGGCTTTAGGAGCGGGTTTTTTTCATTTAATGGACATATTATTAAAATTTTTCTCTTCGGCGTAATATCTTTTATTATCGCTTTATTGCTATTGTTACGTATAGACAAAATAAATCGCCATGCTAAATCAAAACATGCAATAAAAACACGCTTGATCCTCAAAAAAAAGTATACTCTGTATTACTTACTTTGTATTTGCAATGGCGCGCAAAAACAAATACGCTTCGTTTATGGTCCCTGGGTACTTATTGAATTGTTAAGTAAACGTGCCGATACTTTAGCTGTTTTAGCTATAGCTTCTTCTTTTGCCGGTGTGTTTTTTATCAGATTTGTAGGTTGGATGTTAGATAATTATGGTATCAAATGTTCTGTTTTCATTCAGGCGCTTAGTTTTATTGGTGTTTATCTGGCATATGCCTTTCTCAGTTATGGCTTTTACAGCGGAAATCTCGCTAAAGCCGGTTTACCGGTAGCCTGTGCTTTAGTAGTTTTAGTACTGGATCGTATGACTCAAAATTTCACTATGATCAATGCCGTTTATATGCGCGCCATAGCTGAGAACCCCGAAGATATCACTCCCTCACTTACTACTGGATTAGGTTTGGATCATATAATTTCAATTATTTGCGCTTTTATTGGCGGCATGGTCTGGACTCATTTTGGCCCACATTATGTTTTTATTTTTACCGCAGTGCTTAGTATTATCAATCTTGTTATTTCTTTTAAAATTAAATTAGCAAAGCCGGTAACATTATAAGAAGAGCACTTCTTCAAGATAAGAATTAGTGCTGCTTTTTATGAGTTAGCTCGTTAAATAGCATCACTTTTCTAATCCTCATCTTCGGCTATTCCGGCAACGCTTTCTACAGGCAAAGACAACACCCATCCCTGAGCCTCGCTTTTAAACCCATATTTTTCATTGATAGCCATCATAATATTTGCTTTGGCTTCTCTTTTGCTAACAATTGCCACAATATCTTTCTCTTCCTGTAATGAGGCGCCCCAAAATCGTAGTGGAGCTGCAGTAGTTACACGATGAGCCGGTATAACGGTTCCTCCGCCAGCGCCCACTGTTCGCGCGACTTCCATCAATTCTTCGCTATAGCCTCGCTTTACCACAGCCAATATCAAATCGTGCTCCATCTGCTTTTTTCCCTCATTTATTTCACTCATATCGCTTTCCTCGCTTTTTTCTATTTCGCGCAGCATTTCATGTTCTAAAAACCGTAAAGCTACTTTACTGATACCGGAAAGCGGCATTATAAAAGAAATTCCGTGACCAGCTTCCCAAAGATGCAGCTTATTCGCAACTCTTTTATGAAGCATATACGCAGTTTGGCGCGTTGTTACAGCTAATATTACAGTTTGTTCTTTTTTATCCAACCCCAGCATATTTAACACTGCCGAACTAGCAGTACCATGCCCGCGCACATGGTAGTGCAAAAGCACCTGCCTCTCACGAAACAGCTCCGTTACTTTCTCGGCCCTATCATCTATTACTATCACAATTAGTAATTTCAATGCTAAATCTAAACCAGCTTTATTCATATTTCTTGACCGCCTTTTTTAGCTCAGCGTTAGAGCGCTGATCAAAGATTTCCCTTACCATACCTGTATCATCGTCAAAAACTACTATGCCATCATCATCGATGATCGAATGCAACTCCTCATATAAAAGCGCTGCGGCTTGACGTAATTTATTAATTGATACTTGGCGGTGCTGACTCAATTGAGATACTTGTTCATCCTCTTCTGCTAAAAGAATCAAAGTCTCATCTGCTTCTGTTTCCAATGCCTCATCCATTAACTCAGATTGTTTTAGTTTCTGCCCATATATCAAGCCCATAATCTGAATAGCTATCAGTGGTGTTAAGGCAACCATAGATACCGCTCCAAAAGCGTCTATCATTACATTGCCCCCCACTCCTTCGCAAGCTCCAATAGCTAAAGGCAATAAAAAACAGGCTGTCATTGGCCCGGGGGCTACACCACCCGCATCGTAGGCAATACCAATAAAGATTTTAGGTACAAAAAAGGGCAATGTTAAAGCAATTATATAACCAGGTATAATAATCCAATACATTGAAATTCCAGTAAGTACGCGGATCATCGATATAGCAACAGCAGCAGCCACGCCTAAAGAAAGCCCGCGTTTTAAGGCGGCTTGTGTAATAGAACCACCGGAAAGTTCTTCCACCTTTTTAATCAATACTTGTACGGCTGGCTCTGCTCCAACTACAAAATAACCGATAACTAAACCAAGCGGTATAAGCAACCAGCTGATTTCGCCTGTAGCTAAATTGAACCCTATCAGATAACCAACTGAAATAAAACCCTCATTTACCCCAGTTAGAAATAAGATTAGCCCCACTAAAGTATAAACAAAACCTATAAAGATACGTGGTAATTCTCTTCTGCGAAAGCGATGCGTTAAAAGTTGGAATAGTAAAAAAGATACTGCTATAGGTATAACTGCCATAGTAACTTCTTTCGCAAAAGCGGGCAAAGCATAAACGTAATCCATGGCCACTTCACGTGTATTATGTAATTGTGGCACCACTACCGGTGCATAAGCCGCATCAACACCTCTACTAACCAGACCCAGCAGCAAAACAGCCAAAATAGGCCCGGCGCTACATAAAGCTACTAAACCAAAACTATCTTCACTTGCTTGTTTATCGCTACGCAAAGCAACTAGCCCCAAACCCATGGCAAAAATAAAAGGTGCGGTAATAGGCCCTGTACTCACTCCGCCGGCATCAAAGGATACAGCTAAGAAGACTGGCGAAACAAAAATACTTAAAATAAACAACAAACCATATATACCGATCAGGGTATAAGAAAACGGTATCTGAAAACGCATGCGTAAAACAGCTATTACTAAAGAAAGCCCAACTCCGGCAGCCACGGTTGCTATCAGGGTTAATGTGGGAATAGCAGGTGTTTGATCTGCAAGCACTTGTAAATCTGGCTCTGCTACAGTTATAATAAAACCAATCACAAAAACCAGTAAACCTAGAACTAGGTTTTTGTTTGTTTTACTAAGATGTTTACCTATTCCTTCACCCATAGGCATCATGGCTATATCGGCGCCCAGGCTGAATAAGCTCATGCCGATCACTAAAAAAAAGGCGCAAACTAAAAAGACACCGATCGTTCCCACATCCATTGGGTAAACGAGTATGCTAAAAAGCAATACAATGACAGTTATTGGTAATACTGCGAAAAACGACTCCGCCAGCTTTTCTTGTAGTTGCTTATTCATAATTAAATTATATACTGTGATTGATATATACGTCAATGTTTTATTGCTTGTATTGTATATTGGATGAATGGCCCTTTTATTTACATTGCGTTTAAATTTTATTTAATCTCTGTTTACAAGGAATGAGTAAACTAAGGCCAGAAACGTGGAGAGGAATTCTTATGAGTAAAATTATGATAGTGGACGATGACCCCAACATCCGCGAACTTATTTCGACTCTGTTGAAAGACGCTGGTTTCAACGCCTGTGAAGCAAAGGATGGGCGTGATGCTTTACAGCAGTTGGCAGATGAAAAACCCGACCTCGCCATCGTCGATTTGATGATGCCGAACATGGACGGATACGAACTCTGCCGTAAACTGCGTCAATACTATGAAAATCTACCCGTGCTGATGCTGACGGCTAGAGCCGAACTGTCATCGAAGGTTAAAGGTTTTGAAGTTGGCGCAGACGATTACCTGACAAAACCGTTCGAGGGAGACGAGCTTTTGATGCGTATTCGCGCGCTTCTTCGGAGATTTAAAATCGAAGCATCTCAGATGATCCAGGTTGGGAACGTACTGATAGATAGAAACAGTTTCTTGGTAACAATCGCTGATAATAAAGAAGATATTCCTATGAAAGAGTTTGCATTGCTGTTCAAACTTGCTGGCTTTCCCGGCAGGACGTTCTCGCGCGATCAACTCATTGAGGATGTATGGGGTTATGATTTTGATGGAAATGAACGGACGCTTGACGTTCATATAGGTCGCTTACGGGATCGTTTCCCGGTTGATACGTCCGGTTTTAAAATTACTACGGTTCGGGGGCTTGGCTATCGGCTGGAGGTGTTGATATGAATGGCGTTCAGAATGATGATGAAAGATCTCCTGGTAAAGTTCGCATTATCATAGGACTATTGGTCATTTTCGTTATTTTGGGGGTCTTCTTTTATGCGGGATATGGCACAACTTTGCTGGTATACAAGTTCTTGGGTAGACCACCCGAAAGTTTGGCTCATGTGCTCTCGGCACTGACCGGATTGATGTTTTTCAGCGTTGTCGTTTTCCTGTTCAACTTGATAAGGCACTTTGGACGTGATTCCAGGCATTTTTTTATTAGCTCGATTATGATGAACGCGCTCGGCCAGATTGCACATGGAAATTTTGAGGTTCTTATAAATTTAAATGAAATAGAACCGCAACACCATCAATTCGCAAACGCTATTAACGAAATGGCGCAGAGCCTCGGGACAATGGAAACTATGCGGCAGGATTTCATATCCAATGTATCCCACGAGATACAGTCGCCGCTGACTTCTATCAGCGGCTTTGCTTCGCTACTTAAAAAAGCCGATTTATCAAATGAGCAGAGACTAAAATATGCCAAGATCATTGAAGCCGAAAGTAAACGTTTATCCAGCCTTAGCGATAACCTATTAAAACTATCATCACTGGATAATAATAAAATACCCCTGAGCAAGCAAGACTTCCGTTTAGACAAACAGCTTGAGCATATCGCGTTAACGCTGGAACCGCAATGGTCGGCCAAAAATCTTACGCTTGAAGCAGATTTAATAAAGCTAACCTTATATGGCGATGAATATCTTTTGTCACAGGTGTGGATGAATTTGATTCATAATGCTATCAAGTTTACGCCGAAAGGCGGGCAGATTGGCGTTATGATGACTTCGGATGCTGAAATGGTAACAATAAAAATTTCAGATACCGGCGTGGGGATATCCCCCGACGATCAAATTCATCTCTTCGAGCGGTTTTACAAAGCTGATAAATCTCGTGATCGCGCACTTGGGGGCAATGGACTCGGCTTGTCGCTGGTGAAAAAAATCGTAGAACTACATGGCGGCAACGTGACGGTTAATAGCAAGATTGGTGAAGGAGCTGTTTTTATAGTGCAACTGAGCATGAAGGATGGTTAAGAATATATTCCTTTTACCAAGTTTACACGCCGTTTAAGTTGTGTTTAACCTCTGTTTAATTTGTAGCCATATACTATGGCTATCAACGACAAACGGAGGTTATCATTATGCCGGTCATACTCTTGATACTCTATTGAAGTCGGATGTATTATCATTTCTATTTTCAAATAAAGGAGACGTAATCATGAAAGTGATAGAAGTAAACAATTTGGTAAAACAGTATAAAGGCGCGAAGGCGCCATCGGTGGACGACATCAGCTTTATTGTTAACAAAGGCGAGTTCTTTGCCTTTCTCGGCCCAAACGGAGCAGGCAAGACCACAACGATTTCAATCTTAACGACCACTTTATCCAAAACATCCGGTGAAATTAGGGTCGCTGGGTTTGACATTTTGAAAGAAGCTCGGCAAGTGAGGGAGAAGGTCGGCATAATCTTCCAGCAACCCAGCCTTGATCCACAGCTTACAGCCGAACAAAACATCCGCTTCCACGCTTGTCTGTACGGTATGTGCGGCTACCGCCCAACATTCAAGCTGATGCCTGCCTCTTATCGTAATAAAGTCTTAGATTTAGCTGAAATCGTGGGCATACAGGATGCGTTGTTTAAACCCATCAAGAAGCTATCGGGCGGGATGCAACGTAAGCTGGAGATCATCCGCAGCCTAATCCATACGCCGGACGTATTGTTCCTTGACGAGCCTACACAGGGATTAGACGCAGTAAGCCGCCGCTCATTGTGGGAATATATCAATGAAGTGCGCAACCAATACGGTACGACCATATTCCTGACCACGCATTACATTGATGAGGCTGAGAATGTGGATAAGGTGTGCCTAATAAATCGCGGCAAGATCGCCGCCTGCACGTCCCCCGAAAAGCTGAAACAGAGTTTATTGCGTCAAGAACTGATCCTGGACGCTGAAGACAGAAAGACATTGACAAACGAATTATCGGCGCTGGGAATGCCTTTCACGGTGAACGGGCGTGTTATTGTCCCTTATACCGAATCGGCGCAGGAAATCATTGCACGGTTGCAAACCAAACTTACGGTACTCAGAATTCATGAACCATCGTTAGAGGACGCATATATAGAGTTTTTGAACAAAACAGGGAGGGTCGCGGCATGGGCGAATTAGTGTTAACGAGAAAAACTTCTCGATTTTTCCGGGAAATGAATACTGTAATAACCGTTATGGCGCGAGATATTACCGTTTATCTGAAATCACCAAGTACGGCAATTATGAGCCTAGCCATGCCTATCATGATGATGGGTATGATCGGTGGAAACCTGATGCAGAACATGGCGGGCGGCTTGGACTTTAATTTTGGCTCATTCATGCTTGTGGGAATGTTAATCAATATGCTGTTTATGATAACTACTATGGGAATGACCTCTCTTGTAGACGACCATGACATAGACTTCAATCAAGAAATGCTTGTTTCCCCGGTGTCACGGTATTCATTGGTTATTGGTAAGATTCTCGGTTCGGCATTTGGCGCGATCATGGGAATGGCAGGGACATTGATAGTGGGGTTGTTTATGGGTATAAGATTACCTATTGGACAATTCCTGACGATTCTGGCGCTGTCGCCGCTCATGTGCCTGTCTGGTGGGGCATTGGCGATGATGATGATCGGGCTTATCAAAAACAAGAAAGCGGCAAACATAGCGGTCATGCTCATCACCATGCCACAAATGTTCCTGTCCGGCGCAATCATCCCAATAACAAACTCCAGCGGTGTATTGCTTATTTTGAATCGTTTGATGCCCATGACTTATTGCCTTGATCTCACGCGGGCGGTGATATACGCGGGAACTCCGGAATATAACAGCGTGGTAATGTTCAATCCCGCTGTCAACTTTGCCGCAATAGTCTCGCTGACGGTGGTATGCCTTATTATCGGTACATTCTTCTTCGCACATAGCGAAAAGAATCGTTAATAAAGCAAGGCTTAGGCATTATATCTGCATTTAGGACATACGCCGTTTTCATTTAGCGCAATGCCGCATAGCGGGCAACGCGCTATTTTATTTGTAGTTTTGTATTCTTCTGTAGCGCCATTTACTCCACTAGTAAACGTGAGCTTAACAATATTCAGCTTATCTTTTAGCAAATCGTAAACGATTTTTATCATGCCCTCAACTGTCATTGTTTCTTTGGTAACAACCAATCTGGAATCCGGGTATGCTGTGGCAAGCTCCGTTTTGAAAGCCTCACCTTTCATCGTATTTTGTATAGCGCCGTTTTTAATGCCTTGCGCTTCATACACACCAAGAATCGCAGGGAGCAGAGGGTCATCTTCTCGTAAAATAAGCGCGTGATCAAAGTTTTTCAATACTTCCCAAGCTGTTTTCTTAACTTCATTGCAGGGGAATACCATATTAACTCCCATATTTACGGTATCCTCCACTTCAATCGTCAGTACTCCTGTATGTCCGTGAAGATACTGCGCTTCGCCTTCGAATTCATAGAACCTATGTGCATATTGCAGGTCGAGCGTTGTAAAACTTCTCATTTTTGACAACCTCCTTTGTATTATAAATCATACTATATCATTTAATCGTAAACTTTTTATATTATTTAAGGGCGCGTCTAATTACACCAAATTGCCAGCTACAAAAACATATGAAAGCTGACATGAGTTTTTTTATTCTATCACAGAGTAAAGAAAAGCAAGTGTCAACTGACGAATGAACTGCTCCCGTAATTTGTAGCTTGTAAAATGAACTGTGCGATTTCCTGTGGTGTTTCTTTCAAATCATTTGCAACCCAATTTCTGATAATAGCCGCCGCTCCGTTTGAAATGAACACGTAGAGCATTTCGAGTTGTCTTTCTGACGGCTTCTTGATTTTCTGCCGCCATCCATCCAAAAAACTGTCGTAGGCGTTGTTCATAAGTTTGCTAATGAGTTCACTACCTCCGTTTGTGTCGAAAAGTATTTTACACATAGGAAGCTGCGCAGCGAAATAATTTAGCAATTCCGTAATCATTTCCAGCGTACTCATGTTTTTTATGAGCCGCTTGTCCTGAAGCGCATTAACTTCAGAGGCAAACTCGTCTTGAACCTGTCTTAGTAAATCAAACTGGTCGTTGTAATGGTTATAGAATGTCCCTCTGTTGACATCCGCCAAGTCGCATATCTCCTTGATTTGGATTTTGCCAATAGACTTGACTGCCATCAGTTCTAACAGGCTCTCTTTTAAAACCTTCTTTGTGTACCTGATTCTGCGGTCACTCATCAGATTTCCTCCAAACGTTATTTTCTGAACAAATACCAATTATATATCGATTATCGTACATAAGCTACTTATCTGATGGTTGATTATTTCAACACGATTATTATAATAAAATCAAGAACGAAAATCAACATATGTTCACAATTAAGGAGGAGTATTTTATGAGCAGCAAGAGCAAAAGCGGAACAGGCATTTTAATCTTTGTGTTACTGGCGGGGATGTTTGTCAATTTATTGAACGTCTCAATTATCAACGTCATGCTGCCGCAGATCATGGCGCAGTTTCAAATCTCGGCCTCGGCAGTGCAGTGGGTATCGACAGGGTTTATGTTGCTGACCAGCATTGTTATTACTCTTGTACCGTTCCTGTCAAAGAAATTACAGTACAAGACGCTATTCAATTCCGCGATGGTGTTTTTGGTGATCGGTTCCCTGTTCTGTTATTTTTCGCCGTCATTTTCTGTTTTGCTAATTGGTAGGCTGGTTCAATCTATTGGATATGGATTTCTGCTCCCGCTGACTATGATAATCGTGCTGGCTATTACCCCGCCCGAAAAACGAGGCGTGAATATGGGAATCATAGGGATAGGGCTGCTGTTAGCTCCCGCTATTGGGCCGACCCTTGCCGGTGTTGCGATAACTTTCTTCGGCTGGCAATATCTTTTTCTCATCATGGCGATAATTGGAGCGCTGGTCTTAATCCTTTCACTGTTCACATTTCATTACAAAAGTGAAAAACAGACGGCGCTGCTCGACGTCCCCGGTATCATACTTTCAGCGGCGGGGCTAACCTCTTTGCTATACGGTTTAAGTTCGGCAGGAAAAAATGGATGGAATCAGATAAGCGTAATTGCGTTTATCGCCGCCGGAATCGTGTTATTAGCCGTGTTCGCCATCGTAGAGTTGAAAATTAAGAACCCGTTACTGGATTTACGTGTTTTCAAAGGCTACAATTTTACCTCAATCGTAGTTGTGACAATGGTACTTCAGATGGCGTTTTACGGTGGGTTGATCCTGATGCCGCTGTACTTTGAGAATGTTATGGGTTATTCGGGACTGAAAACTGGTTTACTGATTCTGCCCGGGTCGCTGTTGATTGGCCTTGTGGGAGTGTTTTCAGGTAAATTGTATGACAAAATCGGAATAAAGCCCCTTGCCATTACAGGTACGCTTATCATGGCGGCCGCAGCTTATTTCCTTAGTAAGCTAAGCCCTGATACATCCTGTGTACAAGCTCTCCTGTCGTATGCCGTCTT
>WRKD01000176.1 GCA_009778255.1 Bacillota bacterium | reverse complement strand
AAGTCCGCAATGACGGGGATATTTAGGTAATTAGTCTCATTTTGATCATTTTGTTAGTGTTTATTCTGGTTTCTAGAGGTGCCCTAAAGGCTTGTAAGTTTATAAGTCAGCCCATTGTAGTGGCTTTGGCGATAATAATATATAAATCTACTCGATTAAATAAGTATTTACCCCAAAAACTAACGCTGTATTTACGAATTATATAGTAGGAACAAAATGAAGACAAAATCAAGAGATGTAACAAAAACGTACTACAACGTAAAAAAGGAGGTGTCAGAAGCACATAAGTTAACCAGGTGTCGCATTCCTTAACAAGAATGTAATCTTAGAGAACCGCAACTCAGTAAAAAACGCGGCTGAAAATGTCGAACCACAACGACAAAATTAAAGAGGCTGAAAAGAGGGAACCCCAACCCCAAAAGAAAAGAGGCAACCATCACTTCAGAATGAAGAATACTAGATCAAGGAGTGCCTTATAATGAAAACAACAAAAAAAATCTTAGCAATATTACTTTCACTAGCCCTATTATTTTCTACCATGCCGCTTGCAGCTTTTGCTGCTGAAGGCGACGAAGTTGTGGCAAGAGATTGCGACCTTGGTTTCCATCATGGTACCAGCCCCAATGGTGGTAAGAATGTTACAAAAGGCATACTGCCCAATGGTTATGTAAAAAAAGGGCAAGAAACTTTTGTGCAAACAGATAGCCCCGAAATATGGTATTTGCAATACCCTGTCGATGACAACGGAGATCCCCTGTATATTTATATCTGCCCGGAATGCGGCCGCTTCGACTGGGTTACCTACAGTAATATGAGCACCGTCTTCGACGGCAAGAATATCCAGGTATCGCACTATTTCGGTAATCCCCCCATCTATTGGGCCGACGCCCAAATAACAAAATTGCTAGACGGCCAAGTGGCCGCCGGTTTCAACTTCGTGCTGGAACGGCTAAATGGCAACGCTTGGCAAACTGTAGCTACCGCTACCAGCGGTAATAACGGCGTGGCCTATTTTAGTGAAGCAATTATGACTTTTGGAGAATTTAGAATTCGCGAAGTTCTCACCCCGGCGCAAATTGCCGCCGGCATAAGCAGCGTAACCACGCAGCCTGTAGAGTTCACCGTAAAGCTGAGCGACTTGACCAAGCATGTAACATTTGGGTTAGACCCGGTTTTTGAATGGGAAAATGAGCTAAACCCCGGTTTTAGCGGTACATTAGATGTATTATTCTACAAAGACATCGTTATTGGCAGTGAAAGCTTCCCTGCTACCACAGACGGACAATTCTCCTTCAATATTTATAAAGCCGGCAGCGATACGCCAATTCCCGGCAGCCCCTTTAAAAATAATGAGGTTGGTATTGTTGAAGGCCGTATCACTTTCGAAGAAGGCGCTACCATAGAAGCTTCTTTAGTTAATAGGGATGCGGTACTGGGCGAATATATAGTCAAAGAAATTGATTATCCTGCCGGTTGGGTCAATTTAACAGGAGAACTAAGGTTTAGAGTAGACCCCAAAGACGATGCGCCTTATATGAGCTTGGTGTGGCTGAGCGGATTCGACGGAGCATACCCCACTGTTCAAAACACTCAATCCGGTTCACTTAAATTAAGCATAGATGCTACAGAAACTTATAATGAAGTGACTTATGCCCCCGAATGGCAGAGAACTTATGCGCCGGAATGGCAAAAAACTTATGCCCCCGAATGGCAGAAAACATATGCTCCCGAATGGCAAAAAACTTATGCTCCCGAGTGGCAGAAAACTTATGCTCCCGAATGGCAAAAAACCTATGCCCCCGAATGGCAAAAAACCTATGCCCCCGAATGGCAGAAAACTTATGCCCCCGAATGGCAGAAAACTTATGCCCCCGAATGGCAAAGAACTTTTGCCCCTGCCTGGCAGAAAACCTATGCCCCCGAATGGCAAAAAACCTATGCCCCCGAATGGCAAAAGACTTTTGCTCCCGAATGGCAAAAAACCTATGCTCCTGAATGGCAGAAAACAGTAGCGGAAATATGGCAAAAGACCTACGCCCCCGAATGGCAAAAAACACTTGCGCCGGAATGGCAGAAGACTCTTGCGCCCGAATGGCAAAAAACCTTTGCACCCGCTTGGCAGAAAACCTATGTACCTGAATGGCAAAAAACCTATGCACCAGAATGGCAGAAAACTTTAGCCGCCGAATGGCAGAAAACTTATGCGCCGGAATGGCAGAAAACTTATGCGCCGGAATGGCAAAAAACATATGCGCCGGAATGGCAAAGAACTTACGCCGCCGAATGGCAGAAAGAATATGCGCCCATTTGGCAAAAAGAATACCAGCCATATAAAGTACCCGCCTTTGAAAAGAAAATATCTTCCGCCAGCGGCACATTGGTCAGCGGCATCACCTATGGTTATGGCGAAGAAGGAAAATCTCCCTTAGCCCAAGCAGGCGGTTATCTTGGCAATGGCATGACCTTCCTGAAGGTCAACAATATCACGCAATATACCAAGGATGAACCCTTAAAAGTGTTTATTGCCGATTCCAGCCAGAACAGTAATGGTAAAAAAGGCCCCACTGAATACAATAAAAATATCGCTTATTTCTATAATCTATATGTGGAAGGCGGCAAGATATTTGTCGGTTTCGACGGCAGATACATCTCACTTAGCTTCGGCATAGTGGTAAGCGACAAAGCGTTTAACGGCAACCCCACCAGCGATATCAAACACGACAATAACCCTCAAGGAACTGCTGTTAAAGCCGATAAAAGCGGTGATACTTATGTGTTCTTCCATGCTTCCGCCGCTAAATGGTACACTACCGGCAATTATGAGTTTGTTGGCTGGAAAGCCGCAAATGTTCCCGCCGACTTGGTAGCCGATTATGATACCGGCGAATTCAAACTGGTGAAAGACCAGGCAACCGGCAAATTAGTATTGATCAGCGAAGTAGATAACGGCACTTTCAAACTGATGAATGATCAAGCTACCGGCACATACAAACTAATTAAAGACGAAGCTACCGGCACATACAAACTAATTAATGACGAAGCTACCGGCGCAACAAAACTGATAAGCGATGTCAACAACGGTACTTTCAAATTAATTAGCGACGTTAATAATGGCACTTTCAAACTGAAAAGCGACGAAAATACCGGCACATTTAAACTGATAAACGAAGTAAACAACGGCACATTCAGAACAATCAGTGATGAAGCTACCGGCACATACAAATTAATTAATGACGAAGCTACCGGCGGTTTCAAATTGATCAGCGATAAAAATACCGGAGACTTAAGAACGATCAGCGATGTGAATACCGGCAAATTCAGATTAATCAGCGATAAAGCTACCGACACCTTCAAGCTCATCAGCGACGTCAATACCGGCGATTTCAGATTGATCAGCGATAAAGCTACCGACACCTTCAAGCTCGTCAGCGACCTTGATACCGGCGATTATAAATTGATCAGTGATGTAGATACCGGCGGATTTAAACTGATCAGCGATGTTAATAATGGCACTACAAGATTAATAAAAGATGTAAATACCGGCAATTTCAGATTGATCAGCGATGTTAACAATGGCACTACAAGATTAATAAAAGATGTAGATACCGGCAGTTTCAGATTGATCAGCGATGTTAACAATAACACTACAAGATTAATAAGTGACGTATTCAATAACACTCACAAATTGATCAGCGACGCGGCTACAGGTAACTATGAACTAGTTAGCGATAAAAACACCGGCACATTTAAACTTGTTGCAGACGCTTCTACCGGCACTTTCAAATTAGTGAGCACCACCTCAAAGAGCAGAGTATTCAACGGCGATTTCGATCTGGCTATTTCCGGCCCCTACGGTTACTCTTACAGCGGCAAAATATCCAGCACCACTCCTTTTGAGCAGGCTAATCTGGTAGCGGGCGCTTATACCGTAACAATCAGCGGCAACGGCATTGTGCCAATAGTACAAACGGTGACGGTTTCCGCGGGCACTTCAGCTCAACAAAACTTCACCATAAATATGACCGGCGAACCTGTAAATACCTATCTCGACGACACACAAAAAGTCTACCTGAACGATAAATATTTAACCGATGCAGATAAGGTTTACCTGGAAGATATCAAACTGGGCGATGCCGATAAAAAATACGCAGCAGACAAATACTTAAGTGACGCAGATAAAGTTTATTTACCCGATATCCAGCTGACCGATGCCGATAAAGTTTATTTACCCGATATCAAGCTGGGCGATGCCGATAAAGTTTACCTGCCCGATATTACATTGACCGACAATGATAAAGTCTATTTACCCGATATCAAGCTGACCGATGCCGATAAAGTTTATCTGCCCGATATTACATTAACCGACAATGATAAAGTTTATTTGCCCGATATCAAACTCGGTGAAAAGGATAAGATTTATTTAACCGATATATACCTAACAGAAAAAGATAAAGTATACTTGGAAGATAAATACCTGACAGACGCCGATAAAGTATACTTGCCCGAAAAATATCTGACAGACGCCGATAAAGTTTACCGGGATGATATCAAACTGGGCGACAATGACAAAGTCTATTTAACTGACATATATCTGACAGACGCCGATAAAGTTTATCTGGATGATCTCTACACCGATAAAGTTTATCTGGAAGATATTAAGCTGGGCGATGCAGATAAGGTTTACTTAGATGATATCAAACTGGGCGATGATGCTAAGGTTTACTTAGAAGATATTAAGCTGGGCGATGCAGATAAGGTTTACTTAGAAGATATCAAGCTGGGCGATGATGCTATGGTTTACTTAGAAGATATCAAGCTGGGCGATGCAGATAAGGTTTACTTAGAAGATATCAAATTGGGCGATGACGCTAAGGTTTATTTGCCCGATATATTCGCCGAAAAGTACTATGCAGAAGACATCTATCTGACAGATGAAGACAAGGTATACCTGCCAGAAGCATACTTGACGGATGCGGATAAAATCTATATAGACCCCCTGTACCTGACCGACGAAGATAAGGTTTATCTACCCGATAAAGTAACCGGAAAATCTTACCTGCCAGATATTTACTTGACAGACGCCGATAAAGTATATGCCAAAGACATTATACTGCCGCCCATACCCTTATGTGAGTTCTGCAACGAAACCGATCCCGAGCATGAGCATGCTATTAAATTAAACTAAAACTCTAATCACAATCTATAACAAATTCAAAAAAACAATGTGGGCTTGCCCCACATTGTTTTTTTTGTAAAGAATAGCCTTAAAGAAACGATAATATAAATACAACTATTATGAAAGTTGGTGTTTTAATGAAAATGAAACGGTTCATCGCTTTATTCTTCAGTCTAATCCTGCTTATACCAGCTATACAAACCGCTTACCCTATTTATGCCAGCAAAGCAGATGAACCGCCCCCCAAAAACGCTACATTATGGGAAGCGGATTTAATTGAAGAGACTGATTCGCATACCATTTATTATGAACCGGAAATTATAGAACTACCGGCAGAGGAATTACCGTTAATGAACGAAGAAGCGCTTCCGGCACAAGCGGAACAAATGCAGGCAGATGATGAAGAGCTGGATATGTACAACAATTATTCATTTGAGGCGGAAAATAACGCTCAACTTGACGGAGCCGCCTATATGCAAGACGAAATAATTATCAAATTTAAAGATCCCAGTCAAATCCCGGGCCAGGAAAAACAATTACAGCATGAAATTGAGAAGGTTGAAAAAATCGGCTTTGTGGAATCCCTAGGTGTTTATGTTGTTAGAACGGCGGAGATGGGTAAAAACCCGCAGGCAGTACTCAATCGTTTTAAAAACAATAAGTATATTGAAAGTGTGGAACCTAATTATATAGTGAACTTGGAATATATTCCCAATGACCCTGGGTATGCGCGTAATCAATCTCTGTATTTGAGTACGATCAAAGCTCAAGCAGGCTGGGATATTATTAAAGGCAGCAACTATGCGCCTATTGCCATAATCGATTCCGGTATTATTTCTTTGCATCCCGATCTACCGCCCCTACTACAGGGCTATGCCGCAGAGCCAGGCTTGTCTTACGAAAATGACAAAGTTGGGCATGGCACAGGAGTAGCAGGTGTTATCGCCGCCATTGGCGATAATGCTTTGGCAGGCGCGGGGCTCAACTGGAATGCCGCTCTCCTGGCGGTCAAGGCGGATAATGCCAACGGTGTTTTATCTGCCGCCAATGTAGCCAAGGGGATAATATGGGCTGCCGATAACGGCGCTAAAATTATTAATCTTAGCCTGGGTTTAACATCAGATAGTCTCACTATAAAAAATGCCGTAGATTATGCCTATAATAAGGGCTGTGCTATTTTCGCCGCCGCAGGCAATGGAGGCAAGAACAGTATCGAGTATCCGGCCCGCTATGATAATGTCATAGCTGTAGGCTCTGTGGAAGCAAACGGCGCGGCGCGTTATTATACTTCTAACTATGGCAGCGGTTTAGATGTAATGGCAACAGATACTTACTATTCTACAACAGCCTCCGGCGGCTCTGCTTTTGTTACCGGCACTTCTTTTGCCACCCCGCAAGTTGCCGCCTTAGCTTCTTTGCTATGGGGCGTCAACCCCCAATTGAGCAATGCGCAAATATATGACCTGATTCGGCGTGGGGCTAGCGGCAACGGCGCTTATATCAATGATGAGCTGGGTTACGGCATTATCAATTTCGAAAAATCCTTACAATTAGCCACTACGATCAATGGAGGCGGTGAACCGCCCCTTCGTCCAGAAACACCACCCCAAGAAATCCGTACCCCTCCCATCATCACCTTAAACGGTTTCACCGCCCTCAATCTGGAATATGGGCAAACCTACCAAGAAATGGGCTACTTGGCTGTAGATTGCAAAGGACTGAACTTAAATAATTCGGTCGTGATCACCAATACCGTCAATAGCTATACACCCGGCCTCTACAGCATTACCTACGAAGTCGCAGATTCCGCCGGCCTCACCGCCCGCGCCACCCGTAGCGTAACAGTGCTGGAGCAGCCGGCTACACTAACGCCCCCCACTACGCCCAAAATCACCCTAAACGGCTCCAACCCTATCATATTGCATCAAACCAGCAATACCCCCTATACCGAGCAAGGCGCAAAAGCTGTCGATTATAACGGTGAAGATATTTCTCCTCTGGTAAAAATCAGCGGCAACCTAAACCGCTCCCTAGCCGGAACCTATACCCTCACCTACACCATAATAAGCCCCAGCAGCGGCCTTTCTGCCGCTACCACCCGCAATATACGCATTGTTGCGCCCAGCGAAAAAAAAGACCCCCGCATAACATACACTTTTAGCGCCCAAGCCAAACAAGGCGCCCAAGTTACCCATACCGGCATTGTTGCCAATGCCCTAGGGTATATGAATCTACAAATAACAGCTATCGACAAAAATATGTCCATTTCAGCCCGATTGATAGAAACCACCACCAAAAAAGCCCTGTTAACCGATGTCTTCTCCGCCGCCGGAACAAAACAATACCTTATTGAAGAAGGCAAATACGAACTGCAAATAAGCATTAACAAAGCCAATGGCAATAGTAAATACGAAATGACCCTCACTATGCCCGAAACAGCCGCTACCTATTACTTCAATGAAGCCGAAATCCCCCTGGCCAAGCTTCCCATTTCGCCCAAAATATCCTATATCGGCTCTAACCCAATCATACTCCATCTTGGCAGCGCTACCCCTTATTTCGAGCAAGGCGCGCGGGCTATAGATTATGACGGCCAAGATATTTCCACCAGAATTAAAATTATAGGCGCGCCAATAAGAGATATAGCAGGCACCTATATAATAACCTACAGCGTAGAAAACGACCAAGGCCAAAGCTCTTATATCACCCGCGAAGTACAAATTTTGGCGCCCACTGACGCAGGCGTATTTACAGACGAAGAAGTACCGCTGGCTGAATGGGAAACTATTATGGGCAATATTCCCCAAAGCCAAGACGATTTTTCGCCAATTATCCTCTTGCTAATTCTGGGGATATCTATACTAGGAATAATAGCGGCCGTACGAACCCGCCCCCGAACCCCGTAACGGTTGGGGATGGAGTTACTGGCGCGGATGTAGACATGGTTGTGGGTGGAGATGAGGGCGTGGATGGGGATGTAGCCCCGGTTACGGTTGGGGCAATGGTTTATGGTTATGGCTATGTTTAAAGTCCCCATTGTATATGTTAATAATAATCAAAACGAGGAAATATTTGTTCATATTTTTTAATATTTTGTTCAATTAATATTGAAATTAATCCTTTTATATGTTATGATTTATGAACACTTCATATAAATGTTTTGCTATGCAGGAATATTGTTTGAAAGGAGGATTACTGTATCGAAACATATTACTGTTACTACTTTAAATAGTATCTGTTACTTGTTGGCTATATTAAATCCTAAATTATTAATATGGAGGTAAGTAAATATGCAGTTTAGAAAACGCTTTGTTCCCGTTGCAGGAGTAGTAGTAGCCGCCCTAATAATTGCCCTAGCCCTAGCCACCACCGTCTTCGCCGCCCCCTCCCTTCGCACCGGCACGGCGCCTGCTGATCTAGCGCTTGATGTTCATTTTGCTGATGGATATGATAAAGGCGTTTACGTTGATGTGTCTGAAGGCGCAGGGGCAGGAGATGATTGTGATTTTGTCGTTTATCATGTAAAAGAGAATGGGGATGCCACAGATGTTGTGTGGGATTTTAATGAAGATGACTGGGAAACAGAAGATTTAGTGGATAATCATCTTGCTGAGGACAACGACGAGGTGATATACGTTATATTCACAGATACAACTGGCAACCCAGAACCCGAGAAAATAATCGTCAAATACCTGCCTATTGCCCGATTAATAGTTAATCCAATAACAAATGGAAGCGCTAAATTGGATTATCACGATAGGGGGGATGGAGGCCCATTGTTCGATTTTCCACGTGATAATCCTATTATGCTAGATTTACCTAAAATTGGAAACTATACCGATCCTTGGTATGCGTTTGTAACAACTCCAGACGCCGGATATGAATTTGATAAAATAACTATTGAAGGAGGAGAATATACAGAGCTTACGGGTGCAGATGCCGGCAGGTATCAGTTTACCGAGAGTAAGGATTATACAGTTACAATAGAATTCAAAAAACTAGATATATATATAACTACCCTGGAAGGGATAAGTGTTACAAAGCCCACTTACGATAAAGAAACCGGCATGGCCAGTTTCAAAATCGGCGGCAATATAGAGCCGGAAAACAATTACTTTACCGAACAGCGCATCCTACAAGATTTTGAAGCTGCTCTGGATTTAGACATAGAAAACGATGAAATAGTAGGAGGTTGGCCAAAAGTTGACAGGAATGGTAAAACCTTCACTTTAGTAAGTATTATGGATTTCCCGGATATTTTAATAGCCAATGGAGTTGAAGAGAACGATACCATAAGGATAGTGCAAATCAATGATTCTTTGCTGCTCGATGCTTTTCAAAGCGACCCTAAAATTACTGGGAATACAAAGGATAAAACTTACAAAGTAACTCAAGGTATCCTAGAAGAACCATACGATTTTTCTGTGCTTCTGGGCGAAAAAACCGAAATTACTATAATAGTGACCCGAGTACCGGATGCATCTGCCGCCCCCGCGGCAGGCCCCTTTGCCGCAGGAGATGAAGAAGAGCCCATTATCACTTATGAAGTTTCCGCAAATCCCAATACTAGTGTTGATGTTACTTTCAATAAGAATATTCCGCCCGACGGAATTACAACACATGATATCGTTACCATCCCCCTAGGCGACCCATATTCCGTATATTTCCCCGATATGCCCAATGTAGCAGGCTATGAATTTGCGGGCTGGTTTACAGAAGAAGATGGCACAGTAAAGATACAAGACTATACATTATTGACTAATGGAGCCCCTCATACTCTGCATGCTAGGTGGATCAAAACAGACGGACCTGGGTTTTCAAAAGAAGAGATAATGGGTAAAGCTATCGATCCGCAGAATTGGCAAATGAATAGAGATAGAACTTGGGCAGATTTTGCGCCTAATCCTGTAATCGACTGGATGGATGCAGATGTTTTTGTAGAAGCTGGCTATACCAATCCTAAAGCTTTACAAGAAATTGCCCCCAGCAGCTTTAACCGCGACCCCGCCGATATTCAAACGCCTATACGCGGAGCTTTGATATTGGTAGATTTCATTGATAGGCCTTTCATCTCTTCCGAGGCTTTAGGTTCAAATCTGTTTGGTTTCGGTTTATCTACCGGCCGTGGTTTTTCCGAAACAATTACTAATAACCCGATACTCAATCACCCGGAGAGAGAGACCTTAGCTGCCTGGTGGGCAGATTATTTGAATTCTAAAACTGGAGAAGGTAACAATGGTACAACCATAAATGAATTCTGGCGCGAGAATTCATATGGTAAATGGGGTGTTGAACTGATAGGGTTTGGGCCATATACATTAAATGGTCTCGAGTTCCAATATAATGGAACCGGTAATACCGGTTTCGATGTAGGTGACAGACCGCCGTCTTTAAATTTTAGCGGAAGCATCATCAGCGAAGCAACCAATGCGGCTCTAACTGGAGCAGATGGTAAAGATCCTTGGGATCCGGATGATTTCGACTTTTTCTTCATCCTCCATTCCGGCTATGACGAAAGTGGCGTATGGCTAAATTTTGGCATGATGCAATGGGCAGCAATAACATTAGCAGACGCTAAAATAGCCGTGCCCGATCTATACGGTCCCAGAAAATACTTAACTGATTTGACAGCTCTCTTCAATCGTAAACCCGAACTTGTGAAACAACTTGCTAGCAAAACAGGTTCAACCCAATTTCTTAAAGATGAAGCTGCCAAAATAGCGTCTATGGAAACAAATGGAACAATGAGCGAATATGTATTCGCGTTTCCAGAATCGGAATTCACTTGGGCGGATGCCACCGGTAATGCTACCGGTACCAGGTATGTAGCCTGGACATCCTGGGCAGCACATGTTAGCTACTGGTCCGGAGCTGGATCTTGGGACTATGTTAGCACCAAATATGGGGGCAGAACCAGATCTCTAAGGCGCTCTATTCAAGGGGAAAATGATGGTATGGCTACCTTTGCCCATGAATTCGGGCATATTTCCGGTCTGGGAGATAATTATGGCAATCCTTATACTGCCAGAGTGACCGCTAAAACAGAACCTTGGGAACTGATGAGCCGCGGCAGTTTCGCCGGTCCTTATGGAGATCAGGCCCGCTGGACCATACCTGGTATTGAAAGCAGTTCTGTGCCTGTACATTTCATGGCTTTCAATAAAGCTCATACCAGTATCAATTACTATGACGAAGGCGATGTATTAAAATTGACAAAAGAAGGGCTGGCTTCCAGTACTCCGGTAGTAGCAGAAATTGTCGCCCGTAATATTCCTTTGAATAACAGAAAGGGTGGTTCTTTCCCAAATGGTTATTATCCCTTCCTGGAAGATGATTATGGTTTGGTTTACCCAAATTACTATAAAGCTCTTCAGCTTAACTTCGGCAGCGGTACTTGGGCGGATCAGGCTATTCTTAAAACTGCCGGTCATAGCCAATTCTTAAGCCGCTTATCCGGCACTAATGCCAGAATGTTTGTAGAAGTGGTACAGCGTACCGGCTACGATAGCTTTGCCCCGGACGATGGTGTAATTATATCTCGCAACGATTGCGTGGTAGATTCCCATCCTTATGATATCGCTTTGATAGAATATGTGCAAAAAGACGGCTTTGGCCCGGGAATTGACGACGCGGCATCCTATACTGTTGGCCATACAGCACAATTATATGACGCCGCCTTCCACGCGGGCACTTCCTTTACTGATACCGGTTATTACAGAAGTGAGTACGACCCAGCCGACCCACATTATGCTTCGGAAGATCCGCGTTATTACGCAGGCGAAGGAAATTTCTCCTGGCAGAAAAACATGCTAAAAACTGGTAGTGTGCAGCAATGGGAGGAAAATGATAATAATAGGGAGATAGCTTCCGGCGAAACGGTTAACGAATTCTACGACCCTGGGAATAAACTACATTTTTACATCCTAGGCAAAACGTCTCATGATGGCCGTAAGCTGGACGACCAAAAACAGCTTGAGTTTATTTCCTATAGCGTTGGTGTATTGCATGACGAAGGCATACCTGTTGAAGGAGAATTAAAGCTGATATTGAACTATATTGAACCGTCAAATACACAAGGCAACTATGCTATCGCGCATTTCACCCTTAAGCAAAGCGGTACTGAAGGTATAACAGATATCATCAGAATCGAGCTGCTCGGTAAACTTGCAAGTACTGTTGGCAAATTTGATGGGGCATTTGTTTTGAATAACTTGTTTGCGCTTGAAGACGATGAAATTCAGTTCGAAGTTTATATTCCCAATACCGGCGATGCAATTTCCGCTTACCCCGAAGGATTCCTCTATGTCAAAGCTTCTTCCGAATCCAATAAAACAAAAGCTACCATCTACAATGCCACTTCCACAATCACCATAACTAAACAACCCACTTCACTCTCCGTAGATAAAGGCTCTAGTGGTACCCTAAGTATAAGCGCAAAAGTAGAACCGGTAGGCGAACCATTATATCAATGGTTTTTATCTAACTCAGACGGCTCAACCAGCGCAGAGATAATAGGCGCGACCGGCTCCACCTATACTTTGCCCACTACCCTATCAGTCGGTACATATTACTATTACTGTATGGTTAGCGCAGTCAATGCGCCGCCGTTAAGATCAAATATTGTGACCGTAACCGTTAACGAGCCTAAAGATGAAGGCAAAGGCCAAGGCGGTGGCGG
>WRKD01000175.1 GCA_009778255.1 Bacillota bacterium | reverse complement strand
ATGGGGAGAACGGCTTACGGTAAAGAGATTTTGGCTGCTCTCTATACTGTTTACGGTAGTTGCGGTAATTTTTACGCTGGTTTAAATTTTTAAAACCGCAAGCTTTAGTCTTTTATTGAGTGTGGCGGGGGTTTAAGTTATGGATTTGCGGGATAAAGAGGTTATAGTGATAGGGGCTGGTATTTCCGGTTTGGCAGCCTGTAGGTTTTTATTATCCCGCGGCGCTATTGTAACATTGGCCGATAATAAAAAACGACAAGAACTGCCCAAAGAAGCGCAAACACTTTTTTTACGCGGCGTAAAATTTATAGCTCAGCGGTATGTGCCTTGTACTTTACCATGGCATTTATGCATAAAAAGCCCCGGTGTTTCGCCAGATATAATGCTTATACAGATATTGCGTTTAGCAGGTATTCCGATATGGGGCGAACTGGAATTGGCTTACCTTTATACAAAAGCGCCTTTTATTGCCATAACCGGTACCAATGGCAAAACAACGACCACAGCCCTATTAGGCTATATTTTGCAACATGCAGGACTTAAAGTGCTTATAGCAGGCAATATTGGCGATCCGCTAATAGCTCATACTGAAGAAGATTACGATTATATTGTAGCGGAAATATCAAGTTTTCAATTGGAAGATACAGAGTGTTTTCATGCGCTGGGGGCGCTTTTCTTAAACTTAAGCCCCGATCATCTGGATCGTCATGGCAATATGGATAATTATAGAACGGTTAAGGCGAGGATATTTAGAAATCAGCAGGAAAATGATTTTGCTGTGCTCAATTATGACGATGCTTCGGTAGCTTCTTTTGCTAAAGATACTGTGGCGTACAAATTATATTTTAGTTTAGAACAAAAAGTAGCCCCTGGCGTGTATATGCATGAAGGGCAAATCTATATATGCGATAATAAGCAGCCTATACCTGTTATTTCGCAAGATCATATTTGCATTAAAGGGCGGCATAATTGGCAAAACGCCATGGCTGCTTTAGCTGCTGCTTGGGCTTTGGGCATAGATTCTACTCTGGCAGCCCAGGCGCTTTCAACTTTTCCCGGTGTAGAACATCGTTTGGAATTCGTCTGCGAAAAAGACGGCGTTACGTATATCAATGATTCTAAGGCAACTAATCCCGATTCCACGGAAAAAGCTCTATTAGCTTATGAGCAACCATTGGTTCTGATAGCCGGTGGTTATGATAAAAAAGCTGATTTTTTATCCTTGATGAAATTGATCAAGGAACATGTACGGCATTTGGTAGTTTTGGGGCAAACGGCGCCAGCTCTGCTTAGTGCAGCGCAAATTGTAGGCTATACGTGTATAAGTTATGCGGAAAGTTTTGAAAAAGCAGTGTTATTGGCTAATAAGCATGCCTGCTGTGGCGATATTATTTTGCTTTCACCAGCCTGTGCTTCTTGGGATATGTTTGAAAACTTCGAAGCCCGCGGCCGCCGCTTCAAGGAATTGGTTAAGGGAAATACATTATGAGCAAGAAGAACAAAACAAATCCCGATTGGTGGATACTGCTGGCAACATTAGGGCTTTTAGCCATAGGGCTGATCATGGTATTCAGCTCTAGTATGTATGTGGCGGCGTATGAGTTCGACGATGCTTTTTATTATTTACGCACTCAAGGTATAGCTGCTGCTCTTGGTTTAGCCGGCCTGGTATTTGTCTATCACTTGCATATTCGTTTTTTACGCTGGCTGGTTTGGCCGCTTTCTTTGGTGGTTTTAGGTTTACTGCTTTTTATGGTAACTAGCGCCAATATTCCCATAATAGGAAATACCTTGCGTTATATGCGCTGGGGCAGTTATGGTTTTCAGCCTTCAGAACTATGTAAGCTGGCTGTGCCATTATTTATGGCTAAGTTTTTAAGCGATAATCTGCCGCGTATTCGCGAATTTAAAAAAACTTTTATACCTGCCTTGATTGGAGTGGGTTTACCTAGTATACTAATAGTAGCGCAACGCGATCTTTCCTCCGGTGTAGTTGTAGCCTGCGCCGGTTTAATTATGATGTTCTGCGCCGGCATACGCGGCATTTATCTTCTGGGAACATTGGGGCTTGGCTCCGCTTTGGGAGCTATAGCCATTCTTATAGAGCCTTTCCGTTTAACACGCCTCTATTCTTGGCTAGATCCCTGGAGCGATTCCGCCAATAGCGGGCTGCAGATGGTACAATCTTTATTAGCTTTGGGCAATGGCGGCTTATTTGGCGTAGGTTTGGGCGCGGGTGGTTCTAAATGGTATTATTTACCGGAGCGCCATAATGATTTCATATTTTCTGTATTAGGAGAAGAACTGGGCTTTATTGGCGCTCTTTTTGTTATTTTATTGTTTGTATTGTTGTTGTGGCGCGGATTATCGGCAGCCGTGCATACCAAAGATACTTTTGCTAGTTTGCTGGCTTTGGGGCTGACCTCTTCTTTAGGCGTACAAATTCTGATAAATATTGGCGTGGTAACCGGTTTGCTGCCGGTTACCGGAGTTACTTTGCCTTTTATTAGCTATGGCGGCTCTTCCTTAGTGGTATCGCTTATAGCAGCGGGATTGCTATTGAATATTTCTCGCTTAAAAAAGTGTTGAATGTTTGAGATATTTTAAGATATTGAAAAAAGAATTAAGTATGGGGAGTTTTTATTCTGAAGAGAAGAATAGCAGATGACTTAGAAAAGCCCTTACGGATAGTTGTATCTGGCGGGGGTACAGGCGGGCATATTTATCCGGCTTTAGCTATTGCCTGCGCCTTGCGGGAGCATTGTCAGGCAGAGATACTTTATATGGGAGGAAAAAAAGGGCATAATGGCGCTTTTGCAAAAGAGCAAACCTTGGCGCTTGCCGCAGGCTTAGATTATTGCGGTGTTGCTGCTGCCGGACTCTCCCGACGCTTTCCGCGTATAATACTCGATATTTTGGTGAACCTTAGCGGCGTATATGAAGCAAAAAAGATCCTTAGCCATTTTGCGCCGCAGGCAGTAATTGGTACGGGCGGTTATGCTATGGCCCCTAGCTTACGGGCGGCTGTTTCTTTACATATTCCTACATTATTACATGAGCAAAATGTGTATCCCGGTTGGGCTAACCGGTATTTGGCAGGCAAGGTAGATGTAATTTGTCTTTCTTTTGCCGCAGCCCGCCCTTTTTTTCCCGCCCGTGCTCATCTAATTGTCAGTGGCATGCCGGTGCGCCAAGAAATAATGAATACCGGCCGACAAGAGGCTTATGAATTCTTTGGAATTAAAGAAAAAAATATGCCCACGCTTTTGGTCACCGGCGGTTCTCAAGGAGCAAAACGCTTAAACGAGGCTGTGTGCGGTTGCTATGCCCAATTATTAAGTGCCGGTTTGCGCATTATACATTTAACCGGGGAAGCTCATTATAATAATTGTCTGAATGCTGCAGCCGGATTAAAGCAGGAAAATCTGTATATCTTGCCGTATTTAGAAGAAATGCAATATGCGCTGGCTTTAGCAGATTTAGCGGTAGCGCGGGCCGGGGCCTCTTTTCTGGCAGAGGCGGCTATAACCGGCTTGCCAACCATACTTATTCCGTATCCCTATGCGGCAAATGATCATCAAACACTAAATGCCAAATCATTTGTAGAAAAAAAAGCGGCGCGTATGCTTTCAGATGCTCAATTATCGGCAGATTCCTTGGTTATACAAATTATTGAATTACTGGATAATGTGGAAGAAAGGCAAATGATGAGCGAAGCCGCCCTATCTTTAGCAAAGCCAAATGCAATAGAAAGCCTGATAGATGCAGTGTATGGACAAATACGCGGCTATAATTATGAATAATGAAGTAGGCAAATGTTTTTTTAAGTATTAAAAGAATATATGTTTTATGTGGTGGAATATGGAAAAGTATCTGCATTTTATTGGTATTGGCGGCATTGGTATGAGCGCCATTGCCAAAATAATGTTGGGGCAGGGTTTTAGTATAAGCGGTTCCGACATCAACGAGAACCATTTAACACTTTCTTTGGCAGCAGAGGGTGCGCGTATTTACTATAATCACGCGCCGCAGAATATCAGCCCCGATGTACAGGCTGTAGTTTATTCTTCTGCAATTGGAGAAGATAATGTAGAAATGATCGAAGCGCGGCGGCGTTCTCTTACCGTATATAAAAGAGCGCAGATGCTGGCGTATCTTATTGGTTGCAAACGCGGTATCGGCGTAGCCGGTTCTCATGGCAAAACCACGGTCAGCGCGATGATCGCTACAGTGTTGGAACTATGCGGTTGTCAGCCTACTGTTATTATCGGCGGCATGTTATCTTCGCTGGGCGGCAATGCCAAAGCCGGCGTCGGCGCTTTTTTAGTAGCGGAAGCGGATGAAAGCGACGGCACCTTTCTTATGTTAAAACCGGAAATTGGAGTGGTAACAAATATCGAAAGTGATCATTTGGATTATTATACGGATCTTGATCATATTAAACGGGCTTTTTCCCAATACTTGCAACAATTGCCGCCTCACGGTTTTGCGGTGGTTTGTGTAGATTGCCCGCAGATTCGCGAGCTTATGTGTGATGTGTGTGGGAATTATATTACCTATGGCTTGACGGCGCCGGCTCGCTATGCGGCTAATGCCATCAGTAACAGCCCGGCGGGCGCTAAGGCTGATGTATATGAAAACGGTGTTTTTTTGGGGCGGCTGAGCCTTACGGTTCCGGGTGAGCATAATGTGACGAATGCCCTGGCAGCCCTGGCAGTGGGGCGGGAATTAGGTTTAGATTTTAACGCTATTGCGCGAGCTTTAGCTCAATTTCACAGCGCCGGAAGGCGCTTCGAGGTTTTAGGACAAAGGCAAGGAGTAACGGTAATTGATGATTATGCGCATCATCCTACCGAGCTTTTTGCGACTATTCGCGCAGCTCGGGCTATGGATAGGACGCGTCGTATTATTGTCGTCTTTCAGCCGCATCGTTATAGCCGTACCAAAATTATGTATGCGGAATTCGCTAAAGCTTTAATCTTAGCCGATACAGTAGTGGTTCAGGAAATTTACCCGGCATTCGAACAACCCATACCCGGTGTTTCGGCTAAAGCTATTGTTGAGGAAGCCTTGCGCTTGGGCTTTTATGGTATTTTTTATACGGAAAATGAGAGGCAAACATTGACAAAGCTCAATGAAGTGATAAGAGCGGGCGATTTACTTTTGATTATGGGGGCAGGTAATATTCGCGCGGTGGGGGAATCTTTTTTAAACCAAAATGAGGAGGAAAGACGGTGAGTAAAGCACGGTGGCAGAAAGCTATGAATTCCATACTCAGTATACCGGTGCAAACAGATGTGCCGATGCAAAAGTATACTACATATAAAATAGGCGGGCGCGCCGATTTTATAGCTTGTCCGGTAAATGAAGAAGAATTATCTGCTTTATTAAAACTGTTTAGCACAGATAATATACCGTGGATGGTGATAGGCCATGGGTCTAATATATTGGTTGGCGATAAAGGTATACGCGGCGTAGTAATACATATGGGCGAGAATTTTTCTTTTTGCGAATGGAGCAAGCAAAGCGTTAAAGCCGGCGCCGGAAAAATGCTGCCCGAATTAGCTTTGGAGGCAGCAGAACGCAGCCTATGTGGGCTGGAGTTTGCGGCTGGTATACCGGGAAGCTTGGGCGGGGCGGTACGTATGAATGCGGGTGCTTATAGCAAAGCTGTGGGTGAATTTGTGACAAAAATCGAGGTGATGGAGTATAACGGGCTAAGCCGGATTTTAGATGCTAAGGAAATTAGCTTTGACTATAGAAATAGCAGCTTATTTGAGATAGATGCTGTGGTATGCAATGTGTATTTAACCCTTAACCATGGTTTGCGGGAACATAGCATGGATGAAATACAGCGCTTATTGCGTTTACGTACTTTAAATCAGCCTTTGGAATTTCCTTCCTGCGGTAGCGTATTCCGTAATCCTGCAAACGATCATGCCGGACGCTTAATTGAATTGGCTAATATACGCGGTTTGCAAATAGGGGGCGCGGCTGTTTCAAAAAAACATGGCAACTTTATTATTAACCTGGGCGGCGCCCGGGCTAAAGATGTAAAAGAACTTATTTTTGCGGTTAAAGAGCGTGTATATGACTATTCCGGTATAATGTTAGAAACGGAAGTAAGGATGGTTGGCGAATTTGCTTAGGAAGTGCTCAAAAATCTTTGGCGCCGGCGCTTCCTAAGATTTGGGAGTAAGTATGAACAAGAAAAAATTGCCGGCTAATTTAGAACATTACCGTTTAGCCAAAATAGAAGAATACCGCCGCCGTAAAAGGCGGGCTGGCAGTTTTCGCTGGGTAATTATGCTCTTCATGCTTTTAGCCTGCGCCGCCGTTGGTTATTCATTATCTTTTTCGCCTTTCTTTGGTGTGGAGCAGGTTATCGTAAGTGGATATAAGCAGGTTAGCGCCGAACGGTTACGCGCTCTTTCCGGTATTGAATTAGGGCAAAATATATTTACAGTGAACACGGCGCAAGTGGAAAAATGGCTCAATATAGAACCTTGGGTGAAAACCGCACAGGTAGACCGGCTTTTGCCAAGAATAATCAGAATAACCATAACGGAACGCCGCCCGGCGGCGGTTTTATCGACCGGGCAAGCCTTTGTAGAAATAGATAAAAACGGACTTGTTTTACGCCGTATGCATGAGCTGGATAATCTTGATCTGCCTATACTAAGCGGTATAGCAAATATTCATGCCGGTGTGGTACCGGGAAGCTATTTAGATGGCAAAGACATAGGCGTGGCGTTAACGGTATTAAACAATTTGCCGCAGCAGGCTTTTTTGGCGGTTAAAGAAATAGATGTTCGTGATAGTCAAAAAATAAAACTCTATACGGAAGGCGCTATAGAGGTGCGCATAGGCGGTATTGGCGATATTGCGGCAAAGTATTTGCTGGCAGATAGCATTATATATGACGCGCAGCTAAACGGTACTATTTCTCAAATCAGTTATATAGATGTAAGTTCCACAGCCAAGCCGGTGATTTATTAATGAGCTGCTTTGGTTAATTAATATAAATATAGAAGAATTGCGGCAGGGAAAAAAGGTTTTGTGTGGAAAGAAATAATATAATAGACTTCCCGGTGTTTTTACCGTAGGGTGGAAGATAGGAGGCATTTTGATGTTGATATTTGATGATGCTCAGTTAGGGGATTTTGCCAAGATAAAAGTGCTGGGCATAGGCGGCGGCGGCAACAATGCTGTGAACCGAATGATACATCACAATCTAACAGGCGTGGAATTTGTGGCTTTAAATACCGATAAACAAGCCCTAAACTATTCCAGCGCCCCTACAATAATGCAGATTGGGCCAAAGCTTACCAAAGGGCTGGGTACGGGTGGCGACCCGGAGGTGGGTAAAAAAGCCGCCGAGGAAAGCAAAGCCGAACTTGCCGCTCTTTTGAATGGTGTAGATATGGTGTTTATTACAGCCGGAATGGGCGGCGGTACAGGTACCGGCGCCGCCCCGGTAGTGGCAGCTTTGGCGAGGGAAACAGGGGCTTTAACAGTGGGCGTAGTAACCAAGCCTTTTGGTTTTGAAGGCCGCCGCCGGGCTCAACAAGCGGAAAACGGTATTAATGAGTTAAAACAGAATGTAGATACCTTAATAACCATACCCAACGATAAGCTGCTGCAAATTGTAGATAAGAAAACCACAACGCAAAGCGCTTTTATGATAGCCGACGACGTATTGCGCCAAGGGGTTCAAGGTATATCGGATTTGATTAGTAAACCGGCGTTGATCAATTTAGATTTTGCCGATGTCAAATCTATTATGAAAGAAGCAGGCAGTGCGTGGATGGGTATAGGCGTAGGCAATGGTGAGAATAAAGCCGTGGAAGCGGCGGAAAACGCCATTTCCAGTAATATGCTGGAAACAAGCATCAAAGGCGCTAAAGGTATTTTACTCTCTATCAGCGGCGGCGTAGAAATGAGCCTTTTAGAAGCAAACGACGCGGCAAAATATGTGTATGAGGTTGCAGATGCAGATGCGCAGATCATTTTTGGCCTGTGCATAGACGAAGCATTGGAAGACGCCATTAAGGTAACGGTAGTTGCCACCGGTTTCGACGAACGCAGCCCTATTCGTAAAGAAAAAAGCAGCGGCGTACGTTTACCCGGCTTCGGTATAGGCGCTTTTGAGGCAGACGGCGCTATTAAACCTGTAAAGTTGGATAATGTAGAATTACCCACCTTTATGAGAAAATAAGAGGGCTGTTTAAGCCCTGCATTTGTCATTCTAAACGCAGCGAAGAATTTTTATATGTCTGTTTCACTGGCACTATATAAGTTCTTCAGTTGTTGGGCTTATTTGGAATGACGGTTTTTCAATTCATCCTCATTAACGGTATTAGATTTTTCGTAACTTTCAATTAAATAGACTTAAAAATAAAGGGTTTTATATGTTAATGCCGAACTGTATACAGATAGAGAATATTCCGCATTTTCCGTTTCGGAAGTTTTTAATCATTTAAGGAGGGTAAGCAAGCATGAAAAGTTTTTTGGAAAAAACCAGGGATATCAATAAAATTATCCAGAAAGCAGCCGGTCATCCAATTAGTTTTGTAGAAATGGCAGAAACTTTATGTAAGAACATAGAATCTAATGTTTATATTATTGGCCGTAAAGGTAAGGTTTTGGGTTACACTTTTATGGATAATTTTTATTGTCCTACTATGGATGATATAGTTAAGCTAGACGCCCATTTTCCGGACAGCTATAATGATGAATTATTGAATAGCTCGGAAACACGCGTAAATATTGACCGGGAGGGCCGTTGTGTTTTTGGTGTTCATAGTAGCTGCTTTTTAAAGGATAAGTATACTACGATGATTCCTATTGTGGGCGGAGGTCAGCGCCTGGGTACCTTGATGCTTTCCAAAAGCGGAGAATTTAGCGAAGAAGATTTAATTTTAGCGGAACTTGGCGCTACAGTGATAGGCATGGAAATATTGCGTGCCAAAGTAGAAAAAGTGGAAGAAACTGCGCGGCAAAAAGCTGTGGTAAGCATTGCTTTCGATACCCTTTCTTATTCCGAACTGGAAGCTGTAGAACATATTATTAATGAATTGGGCGGCACTAACGGTCTTTTAGTAGCCAGTAAAATAGCAGATAAAGTAGGTATTACCCGTTCGGTTATTGTTAATGCTTTGCGCAAACTAGAAAGCGCCGGGGTAGTTGAGGTGCGTTCTTTAGGCATGAAGGGGACTTATATTAGGGTGCTTAATGAGTATTTGTTGGAAGAATTAGAGCGCATTCAAGCTAATCATCACAGAGGGTAATTTTTTAGCCGGCTTTAATTGGGCCGGCACTTGAGGGCAAAGGAATAGAACGCCGTTCTATTCCTTTTTAAATTTTTTGATCGGTGGCGAATAGCATGAGTATGACAATTGAGGAAATAATTGCGCGGGTTAAAGAGTATAACCCGGCTAGCGATAGCATGCGTCTTTATGCCGCCTATGAGCTGGCTAATGAAGCCCATGCCGGACAAAAACGCGATAGCGGTAATCCTTATATTGAGCATCCTCTGGCGGTGGCGGAAATACTATGCGGTATGCAAATCGATGATGATACCGTAATGGCCGGCTTGCTTCATGATGTGGTGGAAGATACAGATATCGGCTTAGAACAGTTAAAGGAGAAATTTGGCCCCGGTGTTCCGGTATTGGTTAGCGGTGTAACCAAATTATCTAAACTGGAATTTCATAATCGTCACGAAGCACAAGCCGAAAATTTACGCAAAATGTTTATGGCTATGGCGAGCGATATACGCATCATTTTAATTAAGCTGGCAGATCGCTTGCATAATATGCGTACTATAGATACACATCATTCTAAACTACGCCAAAAAGAGATTGCCGAAGAAACTTTGTTTATTTTTGCGCCACTGGCTCATCGTTTGGGCATGTTCAATATTAAAAATGAGCTGGAAGATTTGGCTATTTTTATTTTGGAACCGGAGATCATAGCCAAGATAAAAGAACAACTGGCTGCTATGCAAACGGAGCGTGACCGTTTTATTAACGAAATTTGCGCTATTATCAACAGAGATCTGGATCAAGTTGGTATAAAATGCGATGTTACCGGGCGTTTTAAAAACTATTATAGTATTTTTAATAAGATGAAGCGTCAACAAAAAGATTTGAGCGAAATTTTCGATTTGAACGCCATACGTGTGATCGTGAACACGGTTAAAGACTGCTATGGTGTATTGGGCGTTATTCATACTTTATGGAAACCTATACCGGGCCGGTTTAAAGATTATGTGGCTATGCCCAAGCAGAATTTTTATCAATCTATACATACTACGGTAATAGGGGATAATGGCTCTCCTTTCGAGGTGCAAATACGCACCTGGGAGATGCATCGTATAGCCGAATACGGAATAGCCGCGCATTGGCGCTATAAAGAAGGCAAAAGCGCGGACGCCGATTTTGATAAAAAAGTGGAATGGCTGCGGCAAATGCTGGAATGGCAGCAGGAATTGGGTGATGCCCACGAATTTATGGAAACTGTTAAGGGCGACTTATTTAATGAAAACATTTATGTATTTAGCCCGCGTGGCGATGTTTATGAACTGCCGGCAGGCGCCGGACCTTTAGATTTTGCTTACCGCATTCATACGCAAGTGGGCCATCAATGTGTGGGCTGTAAAATCAACCATCGCTTGGCGCCTTTGGAGAGTAAACTAAGCAACGGCGATATTGTAGAGGTAATGACAGCCAAAGGTTCCGGCCCCAGCCGCGATTGGTTGAAAATGGTTCATACTCAGCAGGCGAAGAATAAAATACGCCAGTGGTTTCGCAAAGAAAAGCGTGAAGAAAATATTGTTTTAGGCAAAGAAGCCCTAGAGCGTGAGTGTAAAAAATATAATTTAAATACAGCTCAGGTGTTTAAGCAAGATCAAATGCTGGAATTGGCGCGGCGCTTCAATTTTACCGGCAGCGACGATCTTTTTGCCGCTTTAGGCGACGGCGCTCTTTCGCTTGCCACTGTTCTTACCCGTATTAAAGAGGATTATAAAAAAGAACTTGCGCAGCCAACAGAACTTATTTTAAAGCCGGAGCGAGAGAGCATAAATGCGCAGGGAATTTGGGTTAAAGGAATTGGCGACGTTATGGTACGCTTAGCTGCCTGTTGCAAACCTTTACCGGGCGACGATATTATTGGCTATATAACGCGCGGGCGCGGCGTTTCTGTGCACCGGAAAGATTGCGTCAATGCCCGCCGCTATACCATAACCGAACCAAATCGTTTAATAGAAGTTGGGTGGGGGCAAACCAAAAGCGGTATATATCAGGTAGAATTACTAGTTAACTCTATAAACCGCGAACGTTTAACTTTAGATGTGGTATCTATTATGGCGGAAACTAAAACACCCATCAACGGTATACATGCCAATGTAGATAAACGCAGCGGTCATAGCCAGATACATTTAAAGCTGGAAGTGAAATCTTTAGATCAGGTAGATTATTTGATGCAGCGAATTAGCCGTGTAGAAGATGTTTTAGAAGTTAAACGTATAGGCGCCAGGGAATAGGGTCTATGTTGGCTTAATTAACGATGAATGGATGAAATAGCATATGCTGGGAGCAATTGTTGGCGATATTGTGGGCTCTCGTTTTGAGTGGAACAGTATCAAAACAAAAGAGTTCGATTTATTTACCGAAAGCAGCAAATTTACCGATGATAGTGTTATGACACTGGCTATAGCCAGCGCTCTGCTTAAGGCCAAGGATGATTATAGTAGATTAAGCGAAATTGCGATTAAGCAGATGCGCCTGGTTGGCAGAATGTATCCTTACTGCGGCTATGGTGGCATGTTTAAACACTGGCTATTTTCAGATGATCTGGGCCCGTATAACAGCTTCGGCAACGGAGCTGCTATGCGAGTTTCCGCTTGCGCATTTGCGGCGCAAAGCCTTGCGCAAGTAAAAGAGTTATCCTGTATGGTAACGGAAGTTACACATAATCATAGCGCTGGAATAAGAGGTGCAGAAGCTACTGCGGTGAGTATTTTTTTAGCGCGTGAGGGGAGAAGTATTGGTGAAATAAAAGACTATATCGATAAGAATTATTATAGTCTAGATTTTACTTTAAATGAAATTCGTGATAGTTATAAATTCGATGCAACATGTCAAAATACTGTTCCTCAGGCGGTGATAGCTTTTTTGGAATCCACAAGTTATGAAGATACTCTTCGGAATGCTGTTTCTCTTGGCGGAGATAGCGATACCCTGGCGGCTATTGCAGGTGCAATTGCGGGGGCATATTATGGTATACCCGAAGATATACAAAAAAAGGCATTAACTTATTTAGACGAGCGGTTATATAGAATATGGAGTGAATTTACAGCGGTGTTTATATAATGGGTGATAATGCTTCACCTTAAGGGCACCCTTAAATTGAACCCCCAATTCCTGTAGGTCGCGTATGGCTGTCATCGTGTAAACGGCAAACTTTTTCTTATAGCCTTTGACGATTTTTGTTCCGTGATATATGGGAATCCACTACCCTCGTAATTGACGCTTACGAAAAATAGCTGCACCCTGCGGGCTTGCAGGGTGCAGCGGATATTTGACCTGCTATGAATTAGCGGTAGAGTGCACGGTTTAGATATGTTCATTTTTTTATGCTTTTTTTATGCGATCGCCCTGGGGTTCGGATATTTTTATGGAAACACTCTCAATTTGGTGTTATACTGTTTACGGATGTATCAGTGAATGGGGGAAGAATCCTTTGAAAGCATTAAGGGCACCTCTAGAAACCAGAATAAACACTAACAAAATGATCAAAATGAGACTAATTACCTAAATATCCCCGTCATTGCGGACTT
>WRKD01000174.1 GCA_009778255.1 Bacillota bacterium | reverse complement strand
ATATTGATTAAGGTAATGATGATTGCGGCAATAGCGTCTCCTTTGATAAACTTGGCTGCCCCATCCATCGAACCATGAAAATCCGCTTCTTTTTGTATATTAAGACGCCGTGTTTTGGCTGTGATCTCGTCTATAGCACCGGTATTAAGATCGGCGTCTATTGCCATTTGCTTACCGGGCATGGCGTCTAAAGTAAAACGCGCCGAAACTTCTGCCACACGCTCTGCGCCTTTAGTGATAACAATGAACTGAACTACCATAATGATAAAAAATACAATGAGTCCAACCACTAAATTGCTGCCTATAACAAAATTGCCAAAAGTATGTATCACACTGCCGGCTTGACCCTGATTACCCAGCACCAGCTTGGTAGAAGAGATATTCAGGGAGAGCCGAAATAAAGTTATAAACAATAATAATGTAGGAAATACGGAAAACTCCAGCGGCTCTTTTACATATAAAGAAAGCATCATCACCAGCAGTGAAAGAGTAATATTCAAAATAAGCAAAACATCCATAAGAGTGGGGCTTAAAGGAAATATGAATAATGTTATTACCGCTAGTATGGCTATAGCAATCCAAAAATCGCGAAATTTCATCGCTTACCCCCGGAAAAGATTCTTTTATGTGGACTGCAATTTTTACCATCAAAACGCAGGTGGGCTTGGTAAATGTATTGCCTGGTAATCGCCTTTATGAACCGGGCAATTTGTTCTTCAAACTATATACGTATACTAAAATATCGGCCACTGCCTGATAAAACTCTGTAGGTATTTCGGCGCCAACCTCACAAAACTGATATAGAGAACGGGCCAACTCTACATTTTCCACCATCACTATATGGTGTTTGGCAGCAACTTCCTTTATTTTCCTAGCCAGGTGATCCTGCCCTTTAGCCAAAACCAGCGGAGCTGCATGCTCCCCTTGTTTATAGGCTAAAGCTACCGCATAATGAATAGGGTTTGTAATCACAACATCGGCTGACGGCACTTGCTGCATCATACGTTGGGCGCTCATCTGCCGCTGCTTTTGGCGAATATGGCTTTTTATGAGCGGGTTACCTTCTGTTAATTTATATTCGTCTTTTACCTCCTGTTTGGTCATGCGTAGCTCTTTTTCAAAACTCCACCATTGGAACAAATAGTCAAAGAGCGCTATAATAGCCAGCACCAGAGTCATTTTTAAAGCTAAAACAAAGGCCATGCGTAGTATTTCTAAAAAGGCAAGCCCAATATTGGCGCCGGTAAAAGCAGGAAATTGCTGCATTAAAGTTTGAAAATTTTTGTAAAGCAACCAGCCTAAGCAAATGACCTTGATCAGAGATTTTGCTAACTCGGAGAGTGTTTTTACCGAAAAAATCCTTTTAAAACCTTTAAGGGGGCTGATACGTTCCAGCTTGGGCATAAGCGGTTTTGCTGTAAACAAAAATCCAACCTGCACTATATTTATAAGAAGACCAGATAAAAGCGCTGTTAACATGATTGGCAGTAGTATGAAGGCCATGGGCACTAATAAGCCGATAAAAATACCTTGAATTTCTCTGGGGCCTAAAGCAATACCGGAATAATAGAGTAAGCCATCGCCTAAGCGGTAATAGACAAATTCATTAAGCTGCTTTATTAAGGTTTCTCGATATAAAAGCATAAACCCGAAGATAATGGCGCAACAAAAGGCAGAATTTACTTCGGTGCTTTTCAGTACTTGTCCGCGCTCTCGCGCATCCCGCCGTTTTTTTGGGGTAGCGCGTTCTGTTCTTTCGCCTGCCGTAGGTTGCGGGCTCATGGCGTAGTAATAAAGGCAGCAAACATTTTTTCCACTCCACTGAACATCGCGCTAAACACGGTTTCGCTGAATCCAATAAAAGCCGGGGCAACAAAAAGTAAAATTATAAACCCTACCAGCAGTTTTAAAGGCAGGCCCACTACAAACATGTTTATTTGTGGTACACTGCGAACTATTACACCAAAACAAATCTCTAAAACCAAACCCGAAGCTATTACCGGCAAAGCGATCATTATACCTAGAGTAAAAGAGAGTGCGAATACCTCTAAAGCTACCAAACCGATAGTGGGGTTGAAAACAAGGTGCCCCAAGGGTAAAGCATTTAATGTAACATCTATAATACTGATCAGCCGCTGATGGCCGTTTACAGCGAAAAACACCATTAAAAGCATTATATTAAGCAAATTACCTATCATAGGTATTTGGGTATTATTTTGCATATCATACACATTGACTATGCCAAAACCTATTTGCATATCTATCATATGCCCGGCGGTAAATGCTAAAGTAAAGAATAGATTTGTAACATATGCCAAGCTCAAACCCAATAATAACTCGGCAAGGCAGAGAAAAACATAACTTAATAAAGAGTTATATACTATGGGTGAATATTCCGGGCGATAGACAAAGAACATCAGTGTTAAAGCTAAGCAGAAAGAGATTTTTACAGGCGCCGGTAAATTAATTCGGCCAAATAAAGGAGAAGGAAAAATTAAACCGCTCACGCGAAACAGCATCAATATAAAATAATCGGCATTACTTAATAAAGAAACAACCATATGGCTCATAGCGCGCCTCAGGTGATAATCAGGTTAATAGAATTATAAATGCCGGTAATAAAATTTATCAAGGTAGTTAAAATAAAAGAACCGAAAACCATTAAAGACAGCAATATGGCAATTATTTTCGGCACAAAAGCCAAAGTTTGTTCATTGATTTGTGTAGTGGCTTGAAAAACGGATACCGCTAAACCCACCACAATAGCGACCACTAACATAGGGGCTGAAGCCAGAATGGCGGTATAAATGGCATTTTGCATAACAGCGAGCACTTCAGCCTGAGACATAAGAACCTCGGTTGGTGATTATTTCTACAACAAAAGACAAAGCTAATTAAAACTCCTGATCAAAGTGCCAATAACCAATTGCCAGCCATCTACCATAACAAAGAGTAGCACCTTAAATGGTAAAGAGATCATTGCCGGGGGCAGCATCATCATCCCCATAGCCATCAGGGTACTGGATACCACCATATCTATAACAACAAAAGGCAAATAAATAAAAAAGCCCATTTGGAAAGCGTGTTTGATTTCACTGATAAGAAAAGCCGGTATAAGAATCGTATTGGGCGCATCTTCAATATTTGCTACATCGCTTTTAGAAAGATCGATAAAAAAATCTAAATCATTACGCATAGTTTGCTTAAGCATAAACTCCCGCGTAGGAGACATAGCCGCTTCAATAAATTCTTCTTGGGTGATTCTACCTTCGATATATGGTGAATAGGCGTTTTGATATACATCGCTAAAAACCGGACGCATCACAAATAAAGTAAGAAATAAAGCCAAGCCAACTAATACCTGATTAGGCGGGGTTTGCTGCATGCCCAGGGCATTTCGTACAAAGGAAAGCACAATGATAATACGCGTAAAGCCAGTGAGCATGATTAAGATGGAGGGTAATAAAGTCAATACGGTGAGCAGGATGATAATATCTACGGTTTCTGTATTCTCTCCAAAAAGGGTGCGCGCCAGTTCATTTAAGGTGCCGCCGCTTTCTTGCGCTAGCGAATTATCTCCTTCTACATCATCGTCTAGGGCATCAAAACTTGGAAAATCCGGAAGGTCGGAAGCCAAAGCTCTAACCGGAAGAACTATGATAAGAACCAACAAGAAAGTGAAAATCATGAGTCTAAATATTTTTTTAAGCGCGCTCATTTACTGTTTTCCTCCCGGTAAAGCTCTTCTTTTTCCAGGCGGATTTTCAGCATATCGGAAAAAGAATCGGGCACACTCATATTATCCGTTTTAGCGGATAAATATGCATCGAGAGGAAAGGGGTTATTCAATTTTGCTTTTACGGCGCGACCCGGTATATAACGGCGCAACTGTGCCAGAAATAATGCCACAAAATTCTCGGCTGGTTTACGTGTTTCTTCCGGCTGATTTGCTTGAGCTGTTAAGGCAGCAACTGCTTCGGGGTCGATATTATCCAGCAATGTGACGCTGCCGGCGGCAAAAGCCACCAAATAAATTTTATTATACACAGCAATCAGCAACAAAGATTTGTCTTTGGCAAGAGAAAAGCGATCCAGTACCTGTATAAGTCGGCCGCGATATACTTTTTGCGAACCCCGGGCGACCAGATATGTGGCAAAATAAGCGCCTACTATTACCACAATAGAGCCGATAATAAAAGCAACAATTTGTGTGGCAGGCATCAAACACGCTCCTTAATATGGAACTTAAACTTGCATACGCATTATTTCCGTATATGCCTCCATGACTTTATTGCGTAATGTCAGCGCCAAAGTCAGAGCTATTTCCGCTTTTTGAGAATCGATAATCAACCCCGCCATATCATCTGTTTGACCAGCCAGTAAAGCCAAAGCCGAAGCTTTATCTGCCGTATCGCTTACAGAAACCGTATTCAAAGCTTCTGTAAAAATATCTGCAAAACTGCCGCCTTCACTATGCGCGGTGTAACCTTTGCTGGTAAGAGTCTCCAAAGAAAGCAAGTCGACAATATTGGAAGAAAGCGGGTTTATGGCCATATTCTCACCTCTTATTTTTTATCTTCCTATTTCCAGTGTTTTCATCGCCATATCTTTAAAAGTATTAAGGGCTGTTATATTTGCTTCATAAGCACGGTAAGCAGCCATCATATCTGTCATTTCCTGCACGACCTCTACATTGGGCAAACTCACATAACCATTTTCATCAGCATCCGGATGAGTAGGGTTATACTCCAGCTTAAAAGGGGCTGTATCTTCACCAACGCCCACCACGCGCACGCCGCCACCGGGGAATTTAGCGCTTTGCTTATACTGGGCACGGTTAAACAGGCAAGAAAAATCCGTAGCGCGCTCGCGTTCCTGGAATATCACATAACGGCGGCGGTAAGTACCGCCTGAAGCCGTACGGGTAGTTTGAATATTGGCCATGTTTTCGGCTATCACATCCATACGAAAACGCTCCGCAGTAAGCGCAGAGGCACTAATATTCATGGAACTTAAGAATGTCATGGTCGTATTCCTCCGCAATTATTTCTAATATATCTTTCCTCTCGTCTCTCGCCTCTTGCGGTCAGAGACCGTATCTCGCCTCTTGCGATCAAAGACCGCATTAGTTGTTCAGGCTACTTCCCATCCCGTACCGCTAACTTGATGCGCGCTAACTCACCGTTCAGCTTTGTTAATAATGTGTTATAATAGAGGCTGTTTTGCGCTAGTTTAACATTTTCAGCCTCAATATCTACATTATTCTCATTGAAAAGCATCGAAGTATCGTCATTTTGCACAATGCGCGCCTCAATATCTGGCTGGCGCCAAGAAAAATCAATATGTTTGCTGCGGGTAAGTTTAGGTTTAAAATCTCCCTCATACACAGCGCCCGCCAATGAACGGGCAAAAATGCTTTCAAACTCTACCGCAGAAGATTTAAAACCAGGTGTTTCAGCATTTGCGATATTATTACGAATTACCGCATTTCGTGCCCAAGAGATTTGCATTCCTTTTTTCAGCAAATCTACGCCGGAGAATATTTTATCCCACATCGATTAACCTCCAATCATCACTAGACCAGTAGTATTATAGCACAACTGATTACAAAAATCTACTGTTTTTTGATATTTTTTAACAAAAAGTTTTTAATACTTTCTCTGTTTTTCATTTCAGTGTGTAATAGTGCAATTTCATAAAACAATGTGGAACGAATATTATTCGTTCCACATTGTTATCACTTAGAATATATCGAAGGAGAAACATTGATAAACTGGTCGGTTAAACCGGATAAAGTTTCGCTTAAACCAATAAACAGATATCCACCCGGTTCCAATACTTCATAAAACTTAGCTGCCAAGCGACGTTTGGTGTCATTATCGAAGTATATCATCACATTTCGACAGAAAATTATGTGAAATTTGCGTTTGAAATGGAAAGGATCCATAAGGTTCAGGGTAGCAAAGGTAACCTGTTTAGCTAATTCCGGGCTTGCTTTATATTGATCTTGGCCCTGTTTAACAAAGTATTTATTAATTAAATTAGGGGGCAGGCCTTCGAGATGGCCTGCTTGATAAATACCGGATCTGGCTTGCGCCAATACGCGCGGCGAAATATCGGTGGCAAGAATTGAGGTATCCCATGAGTTTTTAGAGCTACCCAAATACTCTAAAATAGTAATAGCAGTGGTATAAGCTTCTTCCCCAGAAGAACAGCCGGCGCTCCAGGTACGTAGATCATGATCCTTAATTTTAGATGTCCACTCTGGCAGAGCTTTCTCGGTTAAAAACTGATAATGAGTTTCTTCACGCATAAAATAGGTAAAATTGGTAGTGAGTTTTGTGATAAGAAAATTCATCATATCGCCGCTTTTATCATTTAAGGCAGCGCCCACATATTCATGGAAATCTTTATAACCGGCATGCTCAACTGCGACGCTTAAACGCCCTTCGATCAATGATTTTTTTTTTCCAGATTTATACCATAATGCTGATACATATGGTTTTTCAATAGCTGGAAATCCCGATCATTTAATATCATAACTCACGCTCCTAAAAGATTTTTTCCAAATCCAGCAATTGCTTTACATGCCCGCCCACGGTGGCTATAGCCCGAATATAATTGTTTATACCACCGCCGGTGGTAGGCGGAGGTGGTTGAATATTTTCATCCGCAATATCTACAACTTCGGAAACCTCGTCTACAATTAATCCAATACAAATATCATCCGTGTTGATAACCACAATGCAGGTACGATCTGTATACTCTATTTCACCTAAAGAAAAACGCAGACGCATATCCATTACCGGCACCACGGTACCGCGCAAGTTGATAATACCTTTGATATAATGATGGGTATGAGGCACATGGGTGATATTTTGTATACCGATTATTTCTGTAACATAAGAAATCTCTAAACCGAAGCCGTTATCCCCCACGTAAAAAACTAAATATTTACCACGCATCACATCTTCGGCAGAAACCATAATCAGCGAATCATCCATAGCTATTGCTTCCATAATACTCCCCTTTCTCACATCATAATATCGAGGATCAAGCCGCGAATATCATCCACTTTATGTAAAATTTCCAAATTACCGGCTTCTGCAGAAAAAATATCCTGGGCCAGTTCTTCAAGTTTTGCGTTTATTCTATTGATCGTAGCAAACACTTTATGACGCCGCCGCGCTTCATAAGAATTCTCTTTTTCAAAAGAATAGCTGTTACTGACCATTTCTCTGGTAAATTCGCAAATCAGCTCGCGATATCTTTGCAATTCCCGGATATCGGCTTTTTCTGCCAATTTTTCTCCCTGTTCAGTAATCTTATTGACCAAATTGATCATATATCTTTGATAATGTTCAGCGCTCAAATCGCTTAAGGTTCGTCTGAACATTAAAGATTTTTCCAGCGCAAGCTCTTTTGTCTCTGGGCCGGCTGGGCCAAAGATGCTTTGCTGTGCATTTTGAACATTGCGAATTTTCATGCCTTTTCCAGCCTATAATTATTGGCATTCATCCACATACCCGCCGAAAAAAGTATCTGTTCCCTTGATATATGCTTCTGTGCCCTTTCTGGTATTATTGAGGCGGCGCATTTGCTCGCCTAAAAAATCTATACGCTCACGCACAACCATTTGGTTTTTATTGTCTATAGCGGTGGCTTCTCGTAGAATAATACCAATTTCTTCCTGTAAATTAACAATTGCAGGTTCTTGATCGACGTTTATAAGATGTGTTTGCCATAAGGGCGTAAACTCACTTTGTAAATCGTCCACCTTTCTGATTATGGCCTGCCGCTGTTCTAAATTATGCAACAATGCGTCTTCATCTTCATCTGCGATGATCTTTGTTTGTTCCTGTGTAATAAGTAAAAACTGAGTCAGCAATTGCCGCTGTTCGCTAAGCAATTCGCGTAGTTTAACATGGGTGTCGGTAGTGTTTTCCATTATAATTCCCCCTCTTCTTCATACAAACCGCCTTTTTGCATATTATTAACCTGCTGCCAGGCATCGCGCAGTATCTCTGCTATTTCCAATAGCGGCTCTATGGAGGCGGAGTTTTTGGTAACATTTACCTCCACCAGTTGCCGCATCATGAATTCATATATAGCCAATAAATCGGCGGAGACCGCAAAACTCATATCTAAGCTATTTATCAATTCGTTGATAATACTTTGGGCTTTCATTAAGCGATTATGGGCATTTGCTAAATCTTGTTGCTCCATAGCGCGCCGAGCTAATATCATATTTTTGCGCAAACCGTTATAGAGCATAAGTATCAACTCCATCGGCCCGGCTGTCAGCACTCCCTGTTCTTGATAGGTCTCGTAGGGATTTTTTAATAGAAACTGCTGCTGCATATTAAAACCTCAATTTTTATGATTGTTTGAATAATCCTGCCATAACGGAATCGAGCCAATTGCTTTGAGAATTCATTTTAGCCATAGCGTCTTCCATAGCTGCAAACTGAAGATAGTATTTTTCCTCTATTTTCCGCATCTTTTTTTCCATTTGTTCAATTCTATTATTGATACTGAATAAGTTACGCTCCAGGCTATCTATGGTAATATACTTGGTGCGTTGGGTATAATCGTTAACGGCATCATTTAAACGATATAAAAGCCCCCGCTCGGCATAGTTTTCTGCATCCGGCCCGCCCATCATCACACGCATCACTGTATCGGAATCTTTTTCTAAAGCCGCGCGTAAAGCTACTTCGTCAATTATAATCTCACCTTTGCCACTGGTATAATAATCGCCGGTGCGCAAGCCTATATCTTGCGGCGAAAGATTTGTACCTGCGACTTTACTATAAAAAGCACTGCGCATTTCGTCTAATAATTTATGAATATCGCGGTCGCTACGCAATAAGCCGCTTTTGGCAAAGCTTTCCCATTGCTCTATCTGCTTTTCCGTCATTCCCTCTTTTTCATCATCAGTTAGGGCATAATATTTGCTGTCTTTTTTTTCATTAATCAAGCCATAGAGTTTTTTTACTACAGTGTTATAGCCATCTATGAAGGCTTTTATTTTATCATAGGCACTGTCTATATCCTTTGTTAAAGTTATGCTTACCTCACTCGCCGGGTCATTTAATGGGTCGGCTACATCCAGCCTGCCGGTATTCTTTTCATGAGAGCTTTCTATGCCCGTAACATAATTTAGCGTATACTGTATGCCATCTATGCGGAAAGTATTTGTTGTACGTTCTACACGTATACCATTAATATAAGCAACCGCATTATTACCCGTTCTTACACCTGCCAAATCGGAACTTTCTATAGCAAAAGCGCTGTTTGCACCAAAGGCATTGCCTGTAATATTTGTAATATTAAGTACATTTTCGCTGCCATCTTCTTTATAAAGCCCAGTTTCTTTGGTTTTAATAATAAAACCATCGCTTAAGCGGCTATAACTCATAGTAACCCCGGCATTACTGTTGCTTACTGTGGTAAGCATTTCCTGAAGGGTCGTGTTTTTATTGAAATTAAAGGTCTCGCCATTGATACTAAAAGATATTTCATCTATATCCCGCCCGTTAGAGGGGTCTATGAACAGCTTTTTAGCAAACTGCAATTCCCCCAACTTAGCATAATTCCCCTCCGCCAGCTGTGTGCCATTGGCAGATACCTGGTTTAAGCTTTCTGCTTGGGCGCTTTCGGCCAATTGAGTTATTTTATTTAAAACAAGCTTACCGGCATAAGCTTCGGAATTGGCGCTTACACTTATAGCATCCTTTTTGGCTCCGGATGTTTCTACTTTAAAAGCTGTATAAGTATTGGTTTTGAGCATACCGGCATCGCCCAAGGTGGTTAGAAAAGTATTGCGGAAATTCTTCAAATCGGCATCTACACTGTTTAAGGCCTCCTGCCTCCATTGCAGCGTGATCTTGGCTCTTAGATCGCGGTTGAGTTTCATTTGTTCTAAGCGCATCAAGCTTTTAACTAAAGCTTCCGTATCCATACCGGAAGCAAGGCCAAACAACCTGGTTGGGCCTACGGAATTAACAGCCATAATACACACTCCTTTGCTTATTAAGGCTTTGAATCTTTCATTCCATCCGTTCATAATAAAAAATCGTAATTTTAGCCTTAAACTTTAGCAAAAAGGGTACGAGGCAGAATATATTTGCCTAGCACCCGATAATCAGAAGCGATATATTATTTGAAGTAGGGGAAAATAGGTAACTGTTCACACAATCATTCCGATAGGCCACACTTGCGGCTGTAAGCCGCTTTAGTTGATTACTCCATATCCGTGTTTTTTTGCTTCTGCAATTCCATCACGCATTTTTTTAATTTCTTCAACTGTATGCCCTTGCCAGTCAAACACCTCGCCAACAATACGCAATGATTCTCGTGAGCGGTACGATCTTGTTGGATTACCCGGAAACCGCATATCCGTAAGATTAGGGTCATCATCTATTGTTCCAACAGGTACTACAATGTATATTCTGCCCTTGCCTTCTCCAACAGCTAATTCAGCCCCCCACATGGCGGCATCCATTGTTGCCGATAGATATATAAATTTTGATTTTTCTTCTTCACCAAAGTTAGAATTATACCCTGCTTCCAAGGAATCGCCAATTTTTAAATCAGCTTTTGTACCGTGGTAGAACGGCCCTTCATCTTGTACATCAGTACGTATACCTACTGGAGTGAACCCCTCTTGAATTTTCTTTAAATCCATTTTTTTCCTCCTCATCAGTACATCTTCCGCTATCATCAGTTACAGGATATGTAAAATATGATAAACCGTTGTTATCCTTGGGTGGTCTTTGAGTTAAATTTGTGCCATTACCGTTCCCGTATCTATAAATAATTGTTGAGTTATATCCATCTCTGTTTCTTATATGGCTTTGTGCTTCATCAAGCGTCATTGTTTGGAATGCAATTATATCTATAGCCATAGAAATTAAGTCATTAGCGTGTTGTTTTGTTTTATCCCACGCCAATTAGGACGGTTTTGCTGGTAACGCGGTTTTAAGGCAACGGATGTGTTTGATAATTACTCATAATATACAACCTTACCGTCTTTAGCTTGAAAAACAATAGCAGATAGGCCGTGTATCATAGTTGGGGGATACTTAAGTCGTGCGACCCAAAGTTCATATTCTTCATAATACTTTACCCAAATATCAAGGTCACGTTCCCAATCTATAAGATCCTCATTATAAAGCAATTGAGCATATTGTTTGGCACAGTCTTCGCTTGAAATCATCAGTTTCTTACTTATTACAGGCTTACTAATAAAGCTATCGGCTAAGTCATCTAAAAATATAGCAGTATATTCCTCCATAAACATATCATAGTATTGTTCCATAAATATAGTTAATCCTTCATCCGTAAGTATGTCTATGTTCTCTTCAGCAGCAATTTTTTGGTATTTTTCAACCATTTTTTCTGCTACTATATCTTTTGAAAAATCAGAATCATTTGTACAAGATGCGGCAAAAAAACTGAACAAAGATAGAAATACAATAATTATTATTTTACTTGTAAATCTCATTATCTACCTACCTCCTTCATCTACGGCCTTGTATGTAGTATTAGTATATGTCTTTTCAGTAACCCAAGGCCAGATTCGCTTGTACCATTTCTTTTTAATCTCAACCTCAACAGCCTTATATATTTGTTCTGAACCAACTTCATATTTCATGGCTCCTTCTATAATAGGCATTTCAGTTGAAATAACCTGAACTATTGTATCAGATTTTTTTGCATTTGCGGGAAGATACTGCAATGTGCCATTACCAGCTACTAAATACATACCCAAATACCCACTGCTCCAAATACCCTTCCAGTCATTTGTATCTTTGTCGGGGTAAATAGAAAACCTATAATCAGATTCTTTAGATGTTCTACAATGCGTATGTATTAATGCCACAGAAGTGCCATTTTCTGGAACGCCGCAAACACTGGGACCTGGCATATCTCCTCCTGCAGAACCTAACATCACAATTTTGCTATAATAGTATTTGTATTCACCGTTACTATAAACTTTATAAATATATGCGGAAAATTCTTTGTTCATGTTTGCTGAAATTAACATATTTTGCTTGGCAAAATGTATGGCAGCATCATTCATTGTTTCAAATGGGCCTGGATTAATCCATTCTGTTAAGTTATAAAACTCTAATTCGTTTATTTTTGTCCTATCCAATGTTGTGCCAAGCAGAAGTGACTAAATGGCCTTTTATTGCCTGTTATTCATAATATACAACCTTGCCATCTTTTGCCTGAAATATAATGAAAGATAGCCCGTCAATCATTGTTGGCGGGTATTTCAGATTTGCAACCCATAGCCCATATTTTTCATAATATTTTACCCAAATATCAAGTTCTCGTTCCCAATCAGTCATATCTTCATCATATATAAGCAGCGCATATTGTTTTGCACTTTTTTCATTTGATATAATACACTCTTTGTTTATAACCGATTTTTCTAATAAGCTATCGGCTAGATCTTCCAGAAACATTTCAGTATACCTTTCAAAGAATAAATCATAATATTTTTCCATGTAAACATCAATGTTTTCATCTAGAAAAATATCTATGTTTTCTTCTAAATACATCTCTCTTATATCGATATAATTTTTGTATGAATTCTCATTAGGGCGCCTCTAAAAACTAGCTTTACAACTCTGCCAAATTAGCGTAACTATCATTTTCTCGTCATTGCGGCCTTCGCGCCGCAATCCC
>WRKD01000173.1 GCA_009778255.1 Bacillota bacterium | reverse complement strand
ATTCTAACGTAAACGGCGAAGCAGTCTTCTATACATATCGCGCAGATGGGCTGAGGGATAAAACCACAAAAACGGGGGTTATGGGTTCAACTGTTCCGGTTAGCGAGACAAAGTTTGTCTGGGATGGCGCAAATATTGTCGCGGAGATGGATGGGAATAATTCCGTCACTACGCGTTATGTGCGCGGCATAGGGCTGCTTTTGTCCGATGATGGTATTGGGCTGAAGTTCTACCTGTATAACGGCCATGGAGACGTGGTGCAGTTGGCGGATGGCAGTGGGAACGTGGTGAAGGCATATGACTTTGATATTTTTGGGAATGAACGCGATCTTGACACGAATGATACGAACCCATTTAGGTATTGTGCTGAATATTTCGATGCTAACACTGGTGCTTATTATTTACGCGCCAGATATTATCAACCTTTTACTGGCCGCTTTTTGACGGAAGACAGTTTAGCGTATGTTGATCCTGATGATCCATTGAGTCTAAATTTATATACATATTGCCACAATAATCCAATTCGATTTATCGATCCCAGTGGACATTTTGTTAGTAATTGGGATAGAACGCATCTAATAGTTTGGGAACTGAAAAGATTGCAATATATGACGGATAATTGGGATTATGTTACGGTTCTGCAGCAAAATGAATGGCGTTTTGAAGCTGAACAAATGAGGGCTAAATATAGAGCACCATATGAATACACAGATAGCAGTGGGATAACATGGGTTGATGTAGCTAAATTTATTGAATATGAGAAAAACAATCCACCAGTAAGCACGAGTAATGGCTATGGAAATTTCGTTGTGGCAGCTGGAATAGCTGCTACAGTAGACGGACCACTTCCTTTTGGGGATGCAATTGGTTTGGGAATACTAGGTATCGGAACCATTATTGTATATGCTAATGTAGATAATTTAGATAAAACTGTCAATGAAGTATTAAAAACAAAAAAAGGAAATATTAGAAAAGCGCCCTTGCCTCCGGGATCGCCTGGTTGGGCTGAAATTGGTGCTCTTACGATGGAGCAAATTCGGCGACTTGCACAACAAAACGCTACAGGATTTAAAACATTTTGGAAATTGTTACATGAGATACGCTTCAATAAATAGGGGGGTATAATAAGTGTATAGTTTAAATTGGTTTATTGAGCTTTTAGAAAAGCTCGAAGAAAAAAAAATATACTATAGGCTTAATAAAACAAGATGTGACACAGTAATGATTGAAGTTGCCGTTCCTGGACAACGTTGGGAAATTGAATATAACACATATGGGGAGAGTGCAGGTGGCACTATTGAAGTGGAAAAATTTTTAAGTAATGGAATGATTTACGACGAAAGCGAATTAGATGTGCTATTTAGAGATTTTTCTGATTAATAATAGGATAAGACTATTGTAAATATCAAACTGTGTGGGTGTGGCATATAGCGATATTATGCTGCTTAAACGGCTCGGAATCAACATCCGCGCTCCGTATTCCGCACCAATAAAAGGAGATACGTATAAGGGCTTATTCGAGTTACGAACTAAATTCTCCACAGACATCACAAGAATATTTTATTTTCTATTTGATAAGAATAAATTTGTGTTGTTGCACGGTTTTATAAAAAAAGCTAATAGACCGCCTGGAAGTGAACTTGATAAGGCATTGAGCTACAAACTTGACTATGAAAGAAGGTGTCAAGATGAGTAAGGCAGGAGCAAAATTTGAAGAAATCCATAACAGGCTGATGAAAGATGAAGAATTTAAGGTGGAATATGAAAAACTGAAACCGCGCTATGAGTTGATCGCGCAAATAATTGACGCCCGCAATGAGCTTAACATAACTCAAGAGGAATTAGCTTCACGGGTCGGCACACAGAAATCTAATATCTCACGTTTTGAAAGCGGTTCATACAATCCTTCGTTGGATTTTATTACCAAGGTCGCACGAAGTTTGGGCAAGGAAGTTCATATCTCGCTGAACTAAAAACAGCGCCTACCGATAAAAATGGTGGGCGCGCTTAAAGATGGAATCAAAGAAGCCGAGCAAATCAGAAAAAGTGTTTACAGTATCGTGCGACAAGAGGAACGGGAACGGCAGCCACAAATAACTCAGTATTTTGAAAGGTAAATACATTATGGTAATGGCGTGGAATAACCCATGCCATTACCATCCCCACTCGTCGACATACTCCCCGGCGTTTACATGTACTTGATCTTCGGCAGTAACGAGCCACGCAGCCAACACATATGGCGTACCGTTCGATATTTCTTGCAGCTTGAATATATACTGCGAATCCCCGAACGATTGCATGGTGAGAAAATAGTTTTTGCCTTCATATGGTATAAGAAAAGCATGTAGCAGTTCGTCCGGCCCCGTGAGCAACGTCCCCAAGTTGAATGTGTGTCCCGCGCCGCTTCTCAGTGCGCGCAGGTCGTAAGAAAAAATCTGGTGTGCACTGGAAGGCCAGTACATCCATTCTCCGATGATCTCGTCCTCGCTGTCATTGTCGATGTCCATAAGTCCTAATCCGTAGTGCCCATAACCATCACTACGGAATAAGTCATTGACAGCATTATCGCCCTCAAAAGGACGGTCAAATACGCTTTCGGGGCCGTAATCTTTGTACTGATTATAGTAATCAAATAGCTTTCCCGATAAATCGTCGTATAATGGTCTCACGCTCTCGTCATATAGGTCGGAAAACACCGTCCGCATACCAGAAATCTTGTAATACGCTTCAGCCCTCCAAAGGGTTCCATCCTTTTTCATGGCGAACAGGTTGAGGCCCCATGATTGCTTATCGTTGTAATCATAAGCCCAATTTGTGAAAAAGTACCGACCTTCGATCTGCCGCATAATCAAACTGCGCATATCCATACCGTGATCAACAGAGGTGATTAGACCATCTGCATCTAAATGGATAATTTTCCAGAACTCGTTACCCATTGTGCCACCAGCATAGAAATAGACCAACTCCATAAGCCCGTCGCCGTCAAAATCCAGTTCCCACGCGCCCCATATCCGGTCTGGATAATCGCCATAATCATTAAAAAAATCATCATAATTAGCAATCGAGATTTTACGTTCTTCATCAATATTCCATTCCACGTTATCGTAATCACGGAAAGGTATTTCATTGTAAAAGCGCACAGCTTCAGCCGCCTGACGGAGTGCTTCTTGGGCAGGGAAATCCCTGTATCCCTTGGCATAAACGATGGGTTTCAACAACGGATTATTCCGCGTCCTGTTCAAAATAACTTCGTTGTCCGTAAGCTTCACCGAAGCAAGCTGCAACGCGCTAATGTTCGCCCCCACATCAACCCCAGCGGCGGCAAGCGCATACAACCGCATGAGCGCAAACGAATCACCGCCATATGTAGCAGTCCTTAGAGCGGCAATCTCGGCATCGTCTGGTGTTCCGGCATCAGGAACCCAAGTGTTATCCGCGTAAAACCCACGGTACTTTGCCATCGCTCCAATAGGGATTGGCAGCTTTTTTGTTATGTTCTGCGCATTGATGTTTATCTCAACATCCATCGGGTCGAGCAGCACAAACTCACGGTTTATCAATTTCCAATATTCCCCATTGTCGTTTACATCAACTTCAAGTTTGAAACGGAAATCCTCAAATTCGTTCGCACGCATTGGGATACTTAGATGCGTCATGCCATCGCGCACACTTACATCAAAATCTTCACTCCAATACAAGCGTGAGAACAACATCGGGGTACCGCGTTCGGTGATTGGAGGCACATAATTAAAGTAGATAGAGTATGATTCATAGTCTTTTGCCTGCTCAATGATTTTTTCTTGTGTCGAAAAGAGCATGAAAAAACAACCCATAACGGCAAGCACAGCTACCGCAATGGGAATACCAATAATCAGAAAACGTTTCTTCATACCTCAAGCCCCACTTAGCTTAATGATTGTCGTCTCTATTATACCGCGAAAGGGAAATAATAGCAATCCTACAACAGACGTACCCACACAGGTTTTATATTAGAGGCCGAGATATACCATGTTTTTTGACAAACATCCTTGGCAAATGCTGTCTGAGGACAATGTGACCGGGAAAATCAGCGATGAGCGTTTTGCCAGAATGTCGGGCAAGTACGAGCAGGAGCAGGGCGAGATTTCTAAGCGAGTCAAGTCGCTCAAAACCGAACTAAGAAAAGAGCGCGGTCAAATGTATACCGCCGACACATTTCTTGAGATCGTCCGCAAATATGCCAATGCACAGGAATTGACCCAGCGTATGGTCGTGGAGCTTGTTGTCCACATCGACGTATATCACATCGAGAAGACAAGCGGTTTGGCCAGCCAACGGATAACGATTTACTATAATTGCATCGGCGCGTTCGAAGCCCCAAGATGGGATAACATCCCTGAACTGGATATCACCCTGGAAACGCGAAAAGGAGTAGCCCTTTGCTACTCCCAGTTCGAACAAGCCGTATGATAAAACGAGTGTCCTTACAGGATTCTCAAATCCCATAACGACACTCGCAGTGGTCGGGGTGAAAGGATTCGAACCTTCGGCCTCTGCGTCCCGAACGCAGCGCTCTACCAAGCTGAGCCACACCCCGTTAACTATTATATTCTAGCGGAAAGGCGTACTTTTGTCAATGTATATTTGCTATGCTCTTGAAATATTTATGTCTAAATGCTATTATTCTAAAAGAAGTCGGTATGCTATCTATATTAAAACTGTGGAGGTTGCTTTATGCATATTGTTTTGGTAGAGCCGGAAATTCCCAATAATACAGGCAATATCTCCCGAACTTGCGCCGTAACAGGCAGTAGCTTGCATCTGGTTCGCCCTTTGGGCTTTTCTACAGATGATAAATATCTTAAACGAGCCGGTTTGGATTATTGGCAGTATCTGGATTTGCATTATTATGATAGTTTTGAAGAAGTACAGCAAAAATATGAACAGGGACGTTTCTTTTTTGCTACCACTAAAACTCAAACATTTTATACAGAAAAAGAATACAATGTTGATGATTTTTTGGTTTTTGGTAAAGAAACTGCCGGTTTGCCGGAAAAATTATTGGCGGCTAATGCCGAAAACTGTATTCGTATACCCATGGGCAAAGATATCCGTTCGCTTAATTTAGGTAATTCTGTGGCTATTATACTGTATGAAGCCCTGCGGCAACAAGGTTTTACTGGCCTGGTGTAATGTTTTTACGATTGTGAGAGTAATAATGGTAGGGCTAGTCATAGGTTAATATCTATGGAGAGCTATGGGGAGAAATAAGCGAGATGTTAGTTTTTCTTACCTTTACAAGTGAAGATGAGAAGCGAAAATTTGAGAGGTTGTTTGATAAGTATCAAAGGTTATTGATGCATAAAGCCTATGGTATTTTAGGCGATTATGCTTTAGCTGAAGATGCGGTAAGCGAAGCTTATATAAGGATATACAAAAATTTGCAAAAAATCGAAGATATCGATTCGCCGCGTACAGTTTCATTTGTGGTTACTATTGTTAAAAATACTGCTTTAACAATTTTGGAAAAACGAAAAAAGTATGTACTGCCACCAGATGATTTAGAGGATGTAAACGACGGAGCTGATATAGAAGGAATGGTATTATCCGGCGTGATAACCGAAGAGATGCTGAAGTTAGTGGATGAGCTTAAAGAAGATTTGCGGGCGCCGTTTTTGTTGAAATACGCGCATGATCTATCACATAAGCAAATTGCCGCTTTACTGCAAATTTCCGAGAATAATGTAACAGTGCGCATACACCGGGCCAAAAATAAGTTGGCGCAATTGTTCAGAGAGGCGGGATACATAAATGGTTAACAGAGCAGATGAGCGGTTTTATAAAGAGTTAGCAGAAGCGTATGCAAAACGCAGCGGTGAAAATTTATTGAATGAATTGGCAGAATTAAAACGAGAAAACATACAATTACGCAGCCCGGGGCTTGATAGGAAAATAAAAAACAAAGTAATTGGATATAGATTTTTCAATTATAGCAAAATAGCATTGCCTCTGGTAGCTTCTTTTCTCATAGCCGTGCTGATATATGCAAATTTTAAAGAAACTGTACCGCAATCTTCAAGTGAAAGTATGTTTATACCAACTACTCCTATGATAGCAGTAAATCCTAATAAGAAAAGTGGGTTTTCGTCTAACACGGAGCAGCTTAGGGATACTTTGGAAAACAAGATAGAACTGATAAGCGCCAGTTTGCCAACGGGATACAGTGTTTCGGGGGTAGATTATGACCATGGGGCGGCGATTATGGAAATAGAAAATGAGCAGAATAACAGAATAATACTGGTAACCGAATTGTATCATGAATATGTGAAAGAAGGGTTTAGCGCATTAACGGTCAATGATACAACCGCCTATATTTTGGTTAAAAATGATTACTGCCTATTAAAATATGCGAAAGATGATATGCTTTATACACTTAGCGGCTTATATGAATATGGGGATTTAATTGAAATAATAGAAAATATTTGAAAGAGCGTAATGTTTTTTGATTATAAGGGGTTTATATCAATGAAAACCAAATAATCAAAAAGGGGCGATTATCATGAAAAAGAATAAAAAAAGAAATATGTTGATTTATATGGGTGTGTTCTTGGCTCTGATGCTGCAGGGATGTTCCTCGCCGGCATCTGCGCCCGATAGTTTTCCTACAACGCCTATGACCGATTCCATGAGCAGTTTGCCAGCCTTGCCTACGCCGCCGCCAAGTGATTATGCCGGTGATTCACCTATTGGCAATAGGGGGCTTTCCGACACAGATGTGATTGCAGAAAACTATTCCGAACAATTATATGAAAGATATGATTATTCTTTCCGTAATTCGGATGAAGAATACCTGGTTATCAATGAGAACCGTAAAACGCCTACCACGGAAAATACTTTACTCACTTTTTCACTTAAGGTAGATACCGCTTCTTACCGCAATATTGTAAGATACATTGATAGCGGCAGCTTGCCGCCAATAGATGCGGTAAGGATAGAGGAAATGGTCAATTATTTTCGCTACGATCAGCCTCTATTACCGAATGATACTCCGTTTTCTATTTATACAGAGTTAGGGCCTTCGCCTTTTTTTGCCGACAAACATTTGGCTTATATTCGTGTAAAATCTAAGGATATCGATAATAAGGAATTGCCTCCCAGTAATTTGACTTTTCTTATCGATGTTTCCGGTTCTATGGATTCATATGATAAGTTACCGCTGCTAAAATCTGCTTTCGGCTTATTGGTGGAAACGCTAAGCCCCGCTGATATCGTTTCTATAGTAACTTATGCCGGTAAAACGTCTGTAGTTTTAGACAGCGCTCATGGCAATGATAAAAAGAAGATCATGGATGTGATCAATGGTTTAAAAGCCGGTGGCAGTACAGCTGGGGCTAGCGGCATACAAGCCGCCTACCGGCTTGCGGAAAATAACTTTATTCCTTCTGGTAATAACCGGGTTATCTTGGCAACAGACGGCGATTTTAATGTAGGAGTATCCAGCATAGAAGAATTGGAAAAATTGATCAGTGAAAAACGCGCCACAGGAGTGTATCTTTCTGTATTGGGAGTGGGTACGGATAATATCAAGGATAATAAGATGGAAACGCTTTCTAAATATGGCAATGGCAATTACAATTATTTAGATTCTGTAGCTACGGCTAAAAAAGTTCTGGTGGATGAATTGGCGGCTAATTTATTTGTGATTGCGGATGATGTAAAAGCCCAAGTAGAGTTTAATCCGGCTTTGGTTGATGATTACCGGTTGATAGGTTATGAAAACAGAAGCTTGGCCAATAGGGATTTTGCCGACGACACTAAGGATGCCGGAGAAATAGGCGCAGGAACAGATGTAGTATTGATCTTTGAACTAACCATAAAAAATGGCAATGGCTTAAAGTATGGCGGCAATACAATCGTAGAAGATGTAGGCAATTATGGCGATGAATTTTTTGAAGTAAGGATACGTTATAAAAATCCCGGCGAAAATACCAGCAGATTAATAACCGTGCCGGTTAAAACAGATCGTTTACTGGCAAAAAATAGCGCAGATTTTAATTTTGCTTCCTGCGTGGCGGCTTTCGGACACCTTTTACGTAATTCACCATATAAGGGTGATGTAGAAATAGGGAGAATTGTTGAGGTAGCAGAAGGAAATACGGGCCTGGATGATGGGAAACTACGAAAAGAATTCGTAGAAATAATGAAAAAATATCAAACAATAACCAGGTAGTTTTAATTTTATGGTTAAAATTATCGAATTTATTAATAGCGCGACTAGCCATAAATACTTTAGCATGCTATAATAGAAACGGGAGACGGGCGGTAAAGTGTGAATAAAACCGATAAAGGAGGATACACTGATGATCGACCTGACCGTTAATAAGGAGACGCTGCAAAAAGCGATAAGCCATGCACGCAAACGCGGTATTGTTTTACCCACCTATGCGCAAATGCGCGACCCTTCTTTGATTCCGCAAAGCATTAAAGATAAACTTTCAAAAGTTGGTTTATGGGATGTGGACCCACTTAACTTGTTTCGTGTGAGCTGGCATAATCAGCCGGTAGAGCAGGGTGGAGGCTTTGGTGATGTTAATTTGGTAGAGTTTTTACCAGCCTTGACCGGTGTACCGGCGCGTATAATAGCCTTAGCCGGAAAATGGTTTCCCACCGGCTGCCATAAAGTGGGGGCTTCTTATAGTTGTTTAGTAACGCGTTTGGTTACCGGTCAGTTCGACCCAACTTATCATAAAGCGGCTTGGCCTTCTACCGGTAATTATTGCCGTGGCGGAGCTTATAATTCTGCTTTACTGGGCTGCCCTTCTATTGCTATATTGCCCGCAGGTATGAGCCGAGAACGTTTTGAATGGCTGCAAGGCATGGCAGGAGAGGTCATTGCCACTCCCGGCACGGAAAGCAATGTAAAGGAAATTTTTGATAAGGTGCATGAGTTGCGTGTTACCAGGCCGGATGTAATGGTTTTCGATCAATTTCAGGAATTGGCCAACAGCTTATGGCATTATCATGTAACCGGCCCGGCTTTGGCGGAAGCTTATGAAGGCATACGCAGAGATAAAGACCGTTTAGCTGGCCTATGCCTTACTTCCGGTTCGGCAGGCAGCCTTTCTGCCGGCGATTATATTAAGGATAATTATCCTGCCGCTAAACTTGCTGTTTGCGAAGCCCTGCAATGCCCCACTTTGCTTATTAACGGTTTTGGTGAGCACCGTATAGAGGGCATTGGCGATAAACATGTGCCATGGATACATAATACAAAAAATAGCGATCTTGTTATTGATATAGATGATGAATACAGCCAAAACCTTTTACGCTTATTTAATGAGAAAGAAGGGCGTCAATATTTATCTCAACATATGGGCTTAGATGATGAATATATTGAAAAGCTTTCCTGGCTGGGCATTTCAGGCATTGCTAATATGCTTTCCGCTATAAAATTTGCCAAGTACTATGAACTTACAGAACATGATATAGTGCTGACCGTATTAACAGATTCTGCGGCTATGTACGGCTCACGCTTGGCGGAACTGGCGGAAGAAAAGGGCGCTTATAATAAAACAAGGGCTGCTTGCGACCATGAACATTATATTTTGGGAAGCTCTGTAGAGCATATGGAAGAATTGACATATATTACACGCAAACGCATCCATAATCTGAAGTATTATACTTGGGTAGAGCAGCAGGGTAAAAGTGTTGATGAGCTTAACGCCCAATGGTATGATTATGATAACTATTGGCATACTATGCACATGCAGGTTGATGAAGTGGATGCTTTGATAGAAGAATTCAATTCATATAGCGCTTGATGTGCAGAAAGAATATAGAATAAAATATAGCATAGGGCGGGCGAAGCCCGCTCTATGCTAGCAGAGCATGAGTAAAAAAGACTATATTGTTCGGGCAAAGCGTTTGATTATTTTACATTTGTTTCTCAATATTACGAATATGTTCACCTATTTTTTTATCTTCTCGCATGATGTGGTTAATTAGCCACTTTACCACAATTCTATTAACATCATTACTCAGTTCAGCCGATGAACCACTTTCTTCATAATGCTTCACCAAATCAAGAGCTGTAACTTTGAAGTCTTCATGCAGTTGCTTATGCCGCTCATAATCGGGATAATTATAGCGAAGCTGCAAAGCTTCTTCATCGTTAAAATGATAGATGGTATAATCTATCAAAAAATCCAGAGTTTCTCGTAGTTTTGCCATATCGCTGCCATCAGCGCAAGATTCAATGATCTTGCCAACTTGAATAAAAAGTTGATAATGCTGTTCATCCACTTGGTCATTTCCTAGCCTAAATTCATCTTTCCAGGCAATGCCCTGCGTAGCTTTAGCCATTTTTTCCGACTCCTTTTTTGTGGTTTTAATCTATTAATAAAAACGTGCAGATAAAATATTTTTAAATAATCATAAAAAGAAGTGGAAATGTTTGTTTAACGATATGGGCCAACGTTTTCTACTATACCTACCCTTCTATAAAGTATTCTTTGAAAATAACGCAGTTCTTCTTGATTGGCAAAAGAGCGCTTGGGTACAATATAATATAGATGCCGCTGTAAAATAAGATAAATAAATTCACGATTTTCCCAGGCTTCGGCAATTCTATCCCATTTTATCATAGCTTGTTGCTTATTTTTGGTAGTGGGTGCGGCCTGGTTTTTTTGTTGTTTTTTTCTTTGCGCCAATAAACCTTTTCTGCTAAGCGGCTTTTCTTCTGTTTTATTTGATGTGGCTAAAATTGCGGCGTCGCTTTCGCTATTTATTTTCTCCTGTAAAAGGGATGCGGCTTCATCATTTTTTGAGGCTGCCGCTTCTCTTTCTAAGATAAGCTGGCCTTCCTCTTTAGATGCTTCTACCGATGTTTCTGGCGGTGCAGATTCATTTGCCGGAGCAGTACCGTCTTTTGGCTGTATTTTGGCAATTATGGTATTATTTTCCAAAGTATTATCCCAAACGGCAACGATTGCAGGATTTTTTGTCGGAAAAATCATGCCTTCCTCGCTGAAAGAGAGTTTGATTTCTTCCCGTATCTGAGGTTTTTTTTGATGATCTTGCCAGGGCTTAATAAAATAAAGACCGCAGGTGAGCAAAATAGCGGTTACACAGAGTAGGGTAATGAATAGCATCCACTGATTGAAGCGCGAATTGAATAAAACTGTTAACAAAATTATCAGTAATAAAGGTAAAATAAGGAAATCACGTCTTTTTATTATACCTCCGGCCAATAAGTATTGCCGAACCGCACGAGCATATTCTTTCTGCCCAAAGGTATATCTAACATCTATTTTATCCAAACTGCTTCCCTCCATCAACTATTATAAGGTGCATAATATTATTTATGGCGGGGGCGTGTGCGAATCGAACACACCAAAGACGGGGTCGCCGCCTCACAACCGGATTTGAAGTCCGGGCCAGCCACCAGGCCAGATCCGCCCCCATATTCTAAAACATGAACCGAAAAAAGTTAAAGGTAGGTTGTAATGAAAAAAGCAAGTTGTAATGAAAAAAGCAAGTTGTAATGATGAAAGTAAGTTGTAATGATGGAAGTAAATTTATATGAAGAAAAAAATTTATTTAAACAGCATATTAGTTCGCTGTTAAATGTTTATTCCCTGCTTTCTAGAGTAAAATACGTTTGTCTGCTATTCTTTTTGTGATTTTTTCTTGGTCGAAGTATTCCAACAAGGGTAAAGCGTATTTACGGCTGGTGTGCCAGAGATCGCGCGCTTGGGCCAGGGAGAAACCCCCGGTGTTTTTCAAAGGCTGTAATGCTTCTAATGCGAAGACTATAGCTTGTTTATGGAAATAAAGGCCTTCCGCGACTTTAATAAGTAAGCCTTGTTCGCATAACCATAACAAAAGCTCTGTTTGCTCAAAGAGAGGGATTTTAAGCTGCTCCATTTCTTTTACCCATTCCGGCGGATCTAATAAATTGTTAATATAATCTTCTTCTATACTTTCCAACCATTGTTTTTGCTCAAAACAGGGTAGAGGAAGAAAATCTGCGCAGGCTAGCCTTGCGTTATGCAGGCGAAAATAACCTTCGCTACACCATTTTTCTATGAGTATAGTAAGCTGTTTGTAACTAAAAGCCGGAAAGAACTGCGCACGCGCAGTGGCTAAAGGCAACCCCAAACGGAGCGGGTATTTTTGATGATGATCTGCCGCCGCTTTTTGTAAAAGATTGCGCCATTCGTTTAGCTTAACAGTAGTGGTATAATGGGTTTCGCCATCTATGATAAAGGCAGCCAGCTTATGGGAATTCCCAAAGTTTTGCAATAGAGGCGCTATTTCTTTTTGCGGTAATTGGCATATTTGCGCCAGCTTATTTGCGCTATAAAGCGAGTTTCCTAGCGCCAAGGCGTTTAATAATACATCACCCGCGTCGGCAAAAAGACTATTCTCCATGGCACAGATTATTTCGGGCCGGTAGCGCTTATGACGAGCCGCATCTGCTTTAAGTACCGTTGCGGCGCCTACTACATTCATGGGAGAATAACTGCGCAGTATCAGTTTATCTTGGCGTAGTGGTGGCAATGGTTTTTCCAGTAATAGCTGACAAAAACATCTGGCGCCGGGAAGCAGTTCTTCACGATCTAATAAATGTAAACGGCCCAAAACTTCCGCAGTGCCG
>WRKD01000172.1 GCA_009778255.1 Bacillota bacterium | reverse complement strand
TCCGCAATGACGGGGATATTTAGGTAATTAGTCTCATTTTGATCATTTTGTTAGTGTTTATTCTGGTTTCTAGAGGTGCCCTTTAGCAATAAATAACTTGTTTATGCCGTAAACAAAAAGGGTTTTATTAACCCATCCAGAATAACAAATATAAGGAGGTGGGTATGTGGAAAAAGAGCAGCCTTCGCAATGTGAACACTTGGCAAGAATAATTCTTAGTGCAGAAGAAATCAAAAACCGTGTTGAAGTTATAGCTAAAAATATCAGCGATCATTATCGGGCTCAAGAAAAAACCGGTTTAGTAGTGGTTGGCATATTACGCGGCGCGGTAATCTTCATGAGCGACTTGATCCGCCAGATATCTTTACCGCTAACTATCGATTTTATGGCTATAAGCAGCTATGGTGGTTCTACCACTACTTCAGGGGCGGTACGTATTTTAAAAGATATCTCTGAAAGCATAGAAGGCCAGCATGTGCTGGTAGTAGAAGATATTGTAGATACCGGCCTGACTTTAAATAATCTTTTAGATGTGCTGCATGCCCGAAAACCCCAAAGCTTAGCCGTATGCGCTCTTTTGAATAAACCTTCCCGCCGTAAAGTAGAAATACAGGTGGATTATTGCGGCTTTGAAATACCCGATGAATTCGTAGTAGGTTATGGCCTGGATTACGCCGGGCATTACCGGCATTTACCTTATATTGGCGTATTAAAACCAGAAATATATAGATAAGGAGATGATAGCTATGCAGGGAGCGGAAAATATCACCTGGGAGTACTGCCGGGCGGTTACGGAAGAAATACTTAGCCGCCTGGAGGAACCACAAGAAGCGATCATTAACGGTTTAAACAGAGGAAATGGCATATATTTTGTGGCTTATACCGGCACGGAACTGGGCGGTGGCAGTTTATGGGGAGAGCAAAAACCCCGGGTAGTTTTTATTGGCCAAAGCAAATATAACAGTTCGCGCCATTTCCAAAGCGGCACTACAGGCTCTTCAACCATTCGCCGTTCGCTGGCAGCCTTGTTGGCAAATAAACTGGAACTTGTTTCTTTACCGCGTTCTACAGACGAAGAAGATAATGACCGTTATGACAACTATATGCTGGATCCTAAAAGTGAAGATAAACTAACCGAATGGATGCGCGATAATTTTACCCTCGCCTTCTATGAAGTATCTGAAGATATAGTAGGGGATACATTGAAATCTCTGATACAATACAGTATACCTATGTTCAATTTTCAAAATAATCCAGAGAATAAATACGGCGCGGAAATTAAAATATACCGTAAGCGCCTAGCCGAGGAAGCATATCAAAACGAAAAAATGCAGGCTAGCTCCTTTGTTTAAGTGTAGTATATTCGCCGAGTAAGCCGGATGAACGCAGGCAAAAATGCTTGAGGAAAGTCCGGGCTCCATAGGGCGGGATGCCGGCTAACGGCCGGTGGGGGCGACCCTAAGGAAAGTGCACAGAAAAAAACCGCCGCCCCCTTATTTAGGGGTCGGTAAGGGTGGAACGGTGCGGTAAGAGCGCACCGGCAGCCGGGAGACCGGCTGGCCAAGCAAACCCCATCCGGAGCAAGACCCATATGGACCTTTTAAGCAGGGGTTTTAACCCCGGAAGTTGCCCGCTTCGCTTGAAAGTAAGGGTTGCTAGAGGTTGCCGGCAACGGCAGCCCAAGATTGATGTTCATCCAAGACAGAACCCGGCTTATAGACTTGCTCGGCGATATACATAAACAAAATGAGGCCCGCCAGTAGTATGATGCTTCAATACTATAACAATGATGTGGTGAGCTGGCATTAAGTTATAGCGGAGGTATTTAAATGGAAATTGTTACTATGGAAAGCTTATATATTAAAATGAAAGAATTTGTTAAGATGGAAGAAGAGCTGGAGTTTTCTCTCTTTTTCACTTATTATCAGGATGTAATGAATTGCCTTCAAGAAGATTATATGCAATTCAATACAGATGAATTAGTCCAGGCACAGGCCATTTGCGGTATAATGAGTGGCAATGCGCAAGCGCGCGCCCTGAAAAAAGATCTTAACCGTAAAAAATTTCAAAAAATGCAGGAAAAAAGTGCTTTTTGGCAGGAGGCCATTAAAGCGCGCCTGAAAAAAGAAGGCTTAAGCGATAACGAACTGGCGCAAAAAGCGGAAGGTTTATGGGCATAATCATTAGCCACTAAGCAAAAGGGGTCTTAAAACAGATGCGTTTGCGACGTATACCTCAGGCGCGTTCTTTGGTAAACGAACATGCCTTGGCTATAACGGAACAAGAGGCCTATAAACTGCCCGGCTGCTGGCCTCAGGTTTTTGGGGCAAATAAACCGCTCCATGTAGAGCTGGGCATGGGGCAAGGGCATTTTTTAGAGGCCATGGCGCTCGCGCATCCCGAGCATAATTATTTGGGCCTGGAAAGGCGCGCCGAGCCTTTATTGTGGCTTTTAAAGCGCCTTAAACAGCCGTATCCTGAAAATTTACGCATATTGCTGGGCGAGGCGGCGCAGCTGACCAATATATGCGCGCCGCAGGAAATCCATACGCTTTATCTCTTCTTCCCCGACCCTTGGCCCAAAAGCCGCCACGCCAAAAGACGCCTAACCGCGCCGACTTTTGCGCGGCAATATCTACAAGTACTTGAGCCCGCCGGACGCTTGATCTTCAAGACAGACGACGCGGCTTTTTATGATTGGTCCTGCAATGTATTTAATGAAGCAGGCTTTCTTACGCCAAAAGCCGCGGAAAACGGCCCCGAAATATTAGAAGAAATAAGCACCTATTATGAAGAGCGTTTTCGCGCCTTTGGGCGGCGTATTTACTATGCGCAATTCATGAAACCCCACTAAGGAGAATATTCGTATGTTATATATAAGTACCCGCGACAGCCAAGCTAGCCCGGTAAGCGGCGCCCAAGCCATATTGCGCGGCTTAGCCGCAGACGGCGGTCTTTATTCCCCGCAAGCAGCAGGAGAAAATGGGGAAAATGTTTTCCCCTGCTATTTTCCCGCAAATTTAGCACAAAAAAGCTATGCCGAAGTAGCGCAAGATATTTTCGCTCTTTATTTGCCTGAATTTACTACAGCAGAAATCACCGATGCTATTACAAAGGCCTATGCCAACGGTTCTTTCCCGTCTGCGGTAGCGCCAATTGTACAGGTGGGCCCTTTTACGGTATTGGAATTATTTCATGGCCCTACCTGCGCTTTTAAAGATATGGCCTTGGCGGTGCTGCCTCATTTGATGTCGCTTTCCGCGGCAAAAATGAAAACAAGCACTGAAACAGTGATCTTGGTAGCTACATCCGGAGATACGGGAAAAGCAGCCCAGGAAGGCTTTGCCAAGGCAAAGGGCTATCAGGTTATCGTCTTTTATCCCGCGGGCGGTGTAAGCGAAATGCAGGAGAAACAGATGCGAAGCGGCGGCGGATCCTCTACCTTTGCTGTGGCGATACGCGGTAATTTTGATGATTGTCAAAACGGGGTAAAAGCCATTTTTGCTAACGCCAGCCTTAGGGAGCGTTTACAAAAAGCTGATAAATGCTTTTCTTCGGCCAATTCCATCAATTTTGGCCGGCTGTTGCCGCAAATAGTATATTATTACTATGCATATGCACAAATGCTGAAGCAAGGGCGTATACAATTTTCACAAAGCATCGATATCGCCGTGCCCACCGGTAATTTTGGCAATATACTGGCTGCTTATTATGCTTTGCGTATGGGCCTACCCCTGCGCAGGCTGATCTGCGCTTCTAATGAAAACGATGTACTAAAGGAAGCCCTGGCTACCGGGCTTTATAATAGCCGCCGCCCTTTTTATAAAACGGCCAGCCCCTCTATGGATATATTGGTATCCAGCAATTTCGAACGCTTTTTATTCGAAATGTACGGGCGCAACGGAGCTTTATTAGCGGCCGATCTGCGGCAGTTTGCCGTTTTGGGCTGCCTGCAAATTGGTAAAGAGCATCAGCAAAACTGGCAAAACCTGCTGTATGGCGGCAGCGCCGCCTGGAATAAAGCGGCGCCGACTATAGCGAGGGTATTAGCGGAATACGATTATTTGCTGGACCCTCATACCGCGGTGGGCTTTACGGTAGCCAGCGATTATTTCGACCCGGCGGAAAATGTACCGTTGCTGCTTATTGCCACTGCCAGCCCATATAAATTCCCTGCCGCTGTTTTAGAGGCTCTGGGCATACCCGCTAGTGGCTTAAACAGCGAACAGCAACTGGAGCGGCTTTCTTTGCGCAGTAAAGTGGCTATACCAAAGCCTTTAGCCGAGCTGACCCAGCTTACGCTGCGCCCGCGCCAAGAAATAGAACCCCGGCATATGGAACAAGCAGTAATTGAATTATTGCAAATTATTTGATTTCAAAATAATATGGGGTATCGTAATTTTTGTGCAAACAGAGCTCTGCTTTTATTTTAGTGAGATCATAAAGTACAGACCACTGCGTACTGTTTTGATGAACGGCGTTGAGCAGGTCCATTCCCTCGTCTTTGCTCATTATGCCGTTTGTTTCTTTCAATGTATCTGCAAGTATTTCGTAGCGGTTTTGCCCGCCGCCCACATTATACCATTCTCCGGGCGCAAGTAAAAAATTGGTGGCGCAGTTTTCTTCCAGAACAATGAATTCATCTTGAATATATTCAACAATAACCGAGTGCCCGGTAGAATCGGCTATTTGGAAATGATAGCAGCCATTAGCGGAAGAGCACATATCGAATTGCTGTAAAAGATCCAAAGCCTCTGCTACTGTTGCGGCTTTATCCAATAGCATGCGTATAGCAGATGTAGTGGTGATAGTGGTTTTTCCGGTATTCTGGCGGGTTGGCGCGATATCGATTTGCAATACGCCAATGGCCAGGCCTTTTTCATTTACGCCGTCTAAAGGGGCATAAGGAGCAGCCAGCGTTAAAAGGCGGCTCGCTAAACCAAGCGGCAAAAAATCCATATTATAGCCGATAAAAGCTAAATTCACTACCGAAACCGAAGCATAAGCGTTTTTTGGCTTGGTGGTCAGTATAAGCACCGGAGTATCATAGTTATCAAAATTTCGGCCGAAAATATACTCGTTTTGCGGCGTCTTGGCTAAAAAGGTACTGCAACCAAGATCGGGCAAGTCGAATTTTAGCGGAAAACCCTTAAGCAAATGTTGCGACATAAAAGTCACCAATTCGCCGTCTGTAGAAGCCCCCACTTGCAAAAAATCGTCTAAGCCATAATCACCCTTATACTCCATACTAAACAGAGAAGTATTATCTACTTGTGTTACAGTTAAAACAGAAGCTATTTCACCGCCAAACAGCACAGCTACGAGCAATACCACCAGCAAAACTAAACCCAGTAAGCTAAAACCAATAATCTTGAATAACTTATTATTACGTTTAGGGCGGTTTTCCATAATGGCTGTATCCATATAGATTCTCCTTTCAAATTATACTTATGCCAATAAAATAAGGTATTAATTTTAATAATACCTTAATAATTTTATTAATTTTTTCTAATATTTTACTAGAGTTATCATTTTTTCAAATCGACAGCTTCTATATATTTACACCAGCGCTGAGCGAAACGCGCGCCGCGTATCACCATCATAAAAGGACCGTAACCGCCTTGACTGCTATCTTTCAATAATTCGCCGTTCATGGCTAGGCAAATATAAATACTTTGTTCTTTTTCTACTTCCCCGCGGCTAAGTGGCGAATAGTAGCCGTCTAAACCGGAAAATATATAAAAACGGGCATATGCCATGTCTATATTCAAAGCGGCTAAAAGATCTCGCAGCTCCACACCTTGGAGGGTAACTTCGCGGGGTTCGCTGATACTGGTGGCAAATCTGGTGGTAAATTCCTGCGGCTGTAAATCGAGCAAATCTTGCAAAGATACAGTAGCCACTGTCGCCCCATCTTGCAGCACCAGAAACTGGCGGTTTTCTGCCAAGGCCCGTTTAAGCTCGGCGTCTCCCCGTTGAAAATAAGCTACTGTTATGATCATGATCAGCAATAAGACCAAGATCAGGTATATATTTTTATCTGCTTTTTTCATTCTGCCCTCTCATTTCGGCGCTTGACGGTTTGCCGTAAACAAAGCGGATAAGCCCCGCAAAAAGAAACGGCGGTTCAAAAAAAGATGCAGCGCTGCCACTAGTATGGCTGCCAGCGCCGCTACGGTATGGGCATTGCGTAAAGCATAACGCGCTATACCCCAAACTTGACCGGTTTTGCCAAAATACAGCAAGGCGCCGCTTAAAGCCAAAATTACCAACAGGGCCAGCAATAAAATGGAAACAATTGCTTTAAGTGAACTCTCTTTCATGAACAAGGCTCCCTATAAACGCTCTTCATTTTCCAATACTATTTCCAATAGATAATTAGTAAAACGCTGGCCAAATACATCGTCTAAAACCACTATACGCAAAGCGCCGGGTTGGCCGTTTTTTTGCGGCAACGCTTCATCATTATCTTCATACATGATGAATACATTGTTTTCCGCCAAGATTTCCGACATGTCAATGCCGGAAATATAATCATCCACACCTATAGCCATAGCCCATTTATAATCCTTAGTTAATTGTGGGTCGATAAAATCGAGCGCAGCGGAAAGCAAAGTTCCCCGGAAACTGTGCTGCGTTATGCCTGCCGAACTATGTATGCTCATAGTACGCTTTACAGAGGGCAGGGCGCGGATATCCTCTAAGCTTATCTCTCCTAAAACCAAACCATAAGCACGAAATACTAAGCTTTTCGTCTCTTTTGGCCCCTCGCCTAAGCCGGGTTCAAAACGCACCTTATAGGGAACCGGGGCGGCGTCAACATTCCACATATATTCTCGAAACACGCCGAAAGCGGCGTTTACACCGTTTATTACGCCTTCTGTGGTTACCGTAGCCCCGGTTATAGCGACAATTTCATTTTCGGCATGGGCGAAGAGCCGTGCCGGTTGCAAATACTCCTTAACCGTTTTATGGGCGAAACGTTCGATAAACCAGCTGCTTTCCATATCCCGCACATAATGGGGCGTTTCTGTATGCTCCACAATGCGCAGGCCCACACTTTCTAAAGTATTACCGTTTATAACCAAAGCCAAGGTTAGCGGGCCATTATAAGCTATAGGCTTAAGAATGAAGGCATAGAGCTCTTCATTTTGATACACTTTGTTTACAGCGGGATACTTGGCGGCGCGTTCTTTCGTTAAAACCACCGGGCTAATATCTGTAAACTCTCGGGCATCTACGCCGCTAATGGCGGTGATAGCCGCGCTCTCCTCTTCTGTGAGAGCCATATTTAGCCCTTTACAGCCAAAAATTATTGGCACTAAAAATAACAATAGAGCGATTATTAATATAAATTTTCGCCGGTACGCTTCAATAAACCCCCTACCACGCTGGATACAGTTTTTATGCAAAGTGTTTTTATTCACTTATTTTCCTCCGCCAAGCGTATTCTCAGCAAATTATCTATATCCGCATAAGCGCACTCTTCCGGCCATATCACCATACCGCCGCCTTGAGGCAGAGGCACTAAAATCGCCTTATTCAGCTCGCTGCCTTTTACCCGGTAACGCTCGCCCGCTGTACCACACAAATCAAAAGCAGCGGCTTTTACCGTATTCATTTCCACCTCATATAATAATTCATCTAAAGGCAAGCCTTGCCGCCCTTTCACGGTTTTGCTTTCCATATAATCCATAAGTAACTGCAAAAAAACCACGGCGTCGGCGCCTGTAGAAAACCAAGCTATTTTTTGCACATTCATACCAAGTTTGATATAGGGGGCCACATTAGTGGGAGCGTCTGCTCCGTCTATTTTGATATAATAGCGCGATTTGACTATATTCATGATTTCATTCTTTTTAAAGCCATCTGTCGATTTCATAGTAAAAAAAGCGCGGCTATCCACCCAATCTAAACGAGAAAAAACCTGCTCTAAATCTATAGCATGATCCAAAGAGCCATAGTATTCGTATTCTATAGCCGGTAAGCCCTCTGTTAAATTTTCAAACAGCCAGAGGCTGGTAATTTTTTTTTGCGGTACTTCCTCATAGAGTATAAGCTTAGCCACTTGCTTAACCCAATAAGGACCAAACTGGCCAGGCGCCGCAGCGCGGGCGGGATAATTATCTGCATCTAGTTTGGCCTTTCCATCTATGGTCAAGGCTAGCAACAGTTGCTCTGTACTATCCAATACCTCGCGGGGGAAAAGGCAATAATAATTATCGCGGCCGATAATGCCTATGCCGGCATAAGCGTCTATATCTCCGCCGGCTAAGGTAATCACATCTTTTAAAAGAGGGCCTTTCATGAGAAATTCCTCAGTTAAACCGGTGGTTCGCTTATAACTGGCCTTAAGCTCGTGCTGAGGCAAAGCGCGCATTTCCGCCACGCTTATTTCCGAAACGCCGCCTAATAGCTCCCGCAAACCTTCTATTTGTATGGTTTGCTCTTCATAAGCTAAATCGCCGCTATCTTCCGCCTCAGCGCAGGCGCTACACAAGAAAGCTATTATTGATATTAAAAACAGTTTAGAAATTATTTTCATATTTTTCCTAGAAGGCTAAAAACCCCTTAAAAGCATTGTTCAAGTGATTTCATTCCACAGGTGTAAAATTAAAAACGGCGATCGCACTATCGTCTTTACCATAACCACTTACCAAAACCTTAATGGTGGTAGGTTCCGTAATGGGTATGGGCCGGTTCAATTCCGGCTGATATGTACTGGGATTATAGAGAGTAGAAGAATATGTGGGCTCGCTGCCGTCCAGAGTATAATATAACTTAACCATACCATAATTGGGGTGCTGCAATTTCACTGTTTCTCCGGCGGCGATCGAACCGGGCAAAGGAAATGTAGAAGCAGCCGGCCAAGCTTCGCCCGGGGCATTGTCTATAATTATTTCCGCAATACCCACCACAAAAGCCGCATTGTTATGCTCGGAAGGAAAGCGCTGCCCAATTATTAAGCTGGGTTTATTATGGGGGATATCGCTGAGATCACTAGCGCCTTCGCGCCAGCGATAAGCTATAATAGGCCATACCGGCTCGGCTCCGTTTTCATTCTCGCCCGCCTGTGGATAATAGTATTGCGGGCTAAAAAGCTGCTGAGCTGTGAAGCTTACTTCATAGCCGTCGGCGCCATGAAAAGTAATTGTGCGCGCATTATCCTTTAACCCCGCCGCTGTGAGAATGGCGGCCACACTATAGCCTGAGGCAGCGTAAATATGCGATGCGGGCCAATTATTCACAGTAGAATACATATGGGTAAACAGACCTGTTTGTTCTGGTAAAAGGGCATCTGATGCCGCAAAAAGTTCCGCCAATTCCTGTTCAGAAAAATTTAAAGCTTCACTCCCTTGCATATCGGTTACGCGAATGCGCCAAACAGAATCGTCTGTGGGGGAAACGGTAGTATTCTCGTCATTGCCGCTCTTTACCGGTTGGTTGCCTAAAATAGAAGGCGCGCAGCTTGCCAATAATAATAGCAGCGGCAATGCAATAATAATAATGTGGCTTTTCTTCATAAACTACCTCGCTATGCTATTCCTTCGGATAAACATGCATAAAAAACAAGATTATCGGCGCTTCTCCAGCTAGAGTGTATGATTTACGAGGAGTCAGGAGTCAGAATTCAGGCGCCAGGTGTCTAAAATTTCTCCCAGCTCATTATAGGCGGTGATAGTAATTGTGGTTGTATCTACCTGAAGAAGCACATAATTGGGGGCCGGGGCGCTGCTTACGCTTGGATTCTCATCTGCGACAAAACTGTATCCTTTTTCGCCGGAAGCCGCCATTATTTGCACTATGCCCTCTGTATCCGCAAAAGCCGCAGTGGATTGGGGCAGGCTGCGGGCATAAACATGCTGGTGTCCGGTTAAAACCAAATCCACGCCGTAAGTTTCCAGCAGCGGCAGAAAGTATTCCCGCATGGTCGCGGCTCGCTGGACGTCTTTGGGGTTTGGCAGTACCGGCCACAGAGGATGATGCATAACGGCTATACGCCACTTGGCGTCTTGAGCCGCCGCGCTTTGTAAATCGGCGCGCAACCACTCTATATCGGGCTGCCTGGCTGCGCCCATAATATTGCTATCCAGCATAATGAAATGAACCTGTGCCAAATCAAAAGAATAAAAGAAGCCCTCGCCTAAAACCGGCGGCGTTTGTTGGGGATAAGTAAATTGTTGAGCCAGTAAATCATGACTATCATGATTCCCGGCTACCGCCGCTGTAGTTAAGTTGCTCAAGTTTTTCGCGCTAGCTTGCCAAAACTCTGACCACTCGTTTTCATCGCCGCCATCATTGACCGTATCTCCGCCAAAAAGAATCAGCCTTGTTTGGGGCGATTGTTCGAGAGCAGCCGCCAGCAGTTTTCCCCAGGCTGTATAATCTCCAGTTGCAGGGTCGGCTTGGGTATCGCTAAAATACAAAGCTGTAAAACCGGCATAAGGCTGGGCCGAATTTTGGCAGCCGCTTATTAAGAGCAACAGGGCCAATAAAATAATGAAGGGCAAAAAAAAGCGTATACTTTGTTTAAACATCAGAACTCCCCGCATATGCTCCCTTGGTTAAAATTCGGGCTATGGCTGTTTTACGCCGGGTATTTATTTTTTCAATATAGGACGCCTCGATTTACTCCGAATTGCCAGATTCACCGGCAATTTTTTCGCCCTGCAAGGCGGAGGAGCTGAAGCGTAGCCTAAAGCTGCGTGAAGCGACGACAACGCAGTCTAAGCGGGAAAAGGGCAACGAAGACGGTGATGAGCGAGTATTTAAAGGCGCCTTTAAATAACCGGAGCAAAAGCCCGCTTTATGAACATTATAGAAAATTTTAGCAATAAAATCAATGGGGTTTTGGGAAAACTCTGACTCTTGATTAGATTAGATTAAATTTTATATTGACATATGAATATATATTTGCTAGAATATATATAATTTACTATATATATGATTTACTATATATATGCTTATAAATATATTCGCATATGCTTATAGAGGAGCCTTACATGACGAATTCCCTGCCAACAATACGTTTGCGCCTGGATGAACTGCTTAAAGAGCAGGGTATATCCCGCTACGAGCTGGCTAAGCGTACCGGCATTACTTATCCTACTATAGACAGCTATTATAAAAACAAGGCCTTGCGCTATGATACCGAGGTGTTGCTAAAAATCTGTATGGCTTTGAATTGTGATATAGGTGAGCTTATAATAATAATCCGCGCCCCCTAAAATAAGTGTTCATACTTTACTAACGCGGCTTTCAGCCGCAAGGAATCAGGATTCAGGATTCAGAATATAGGTTGTTTTCGCGAAGCGAAATGATTAATAATTATGCACCTCGCGCAAATTCTTGTTTTTTATTTATGAAATTTGCCCGTAAGGTACTATTCATGTTCATTTTAATTATTGATAAAGGTGTTTCTATGCAAACTTCTCTGATTCAAACTGTAAATTTATGCAAAAACTATAAAAATGGCATTACCGCTTTGCGCGATATCACGATCAATGTGTTTTCCAGTGAATTCGTTTTCCTTACCGGAAAAAGCGGCGCCGGCAAGAGTACTTTAATACGCTTATTATTTCGTGAAGAACTGCCCAGCAGGGGGCAAATACTGATATCCGGACGCAGCATTATTCGTCTTTCAAAGCGAGATATCATCCGCTTGCGCCGCAACACCGGCGTGATTTTTCAAGATTTTCGTCTAATGGAGCGAAATAATGTATTTGACAATGTAGCGTTTGCTTTAAAAGCAGTGGAGCGCCCCTGGCGCGAAATACGCCGGCGCGTACCGGAAGTATTGGAGCGTGTGGGCTTAAGCGGCCGGGAAAAAGAAAATGTTATGCACCTTTCCGGCGGTGAACAACAGCGAGTAGCCGTAGCGCGGGCTATAATCAATAATCCCTTGATCGTGTTTGCAGATGAACCTACCGGCGATTTGGATCCGCATACATCGGATGAACTGATGCGGCTGTTTTTAGAAATCAACGCCGAAGGCACTACGATGATCATGGCTACTCATGATAAAACCATTGTAGATAAGCTGCAAAAACGAGTGCTAGCCTTAGAAAATGGCCGTTTAGTTGGTGATAGCGTGGGGGGGTGGATTTTATAAAAATATCCAGTTTTCGTTATATTATACCCCAAACCTTGAAATCCATGCGCTTAAACGGCTGGATGACCTTTGCCGCTATAATGACGGTAACTATCTCTCTTTTTTTATGCACCCTGTTTTGGCTGATGATACAAAATATCGATGCCAATGCCCGCGAATTCGAAAACGATGTGCGTATTCTGGCTTATATAGATGAAAGGGTGCCGGAAAGCGATTACCCTGCTTTACAAAGACGCATCGCCTCTATAGAAGGGGTGGCTAAAGTAGAATATGTAGATCGCGCAGAAGGTTTAGCCGATTTAAGCCAGCGTTTTGGCACCGATCTTGCCACAACTTTAGGT
>WRKD01000171.1 GCA_009778255.1 Bacillota bacterium | reverse complement strand
ATTGCGGCGCGAAGGCCGCAATGACGAGAAAATGATAGTTGCGCTAATTTGGCAGAGTTGTAAAGCTAGTTTTTAGAGGCGCCCTATAAAAAAGAGGAGGAGTGCAAAATGGAGTTTAAAGCGTTTTCGCAGCAGGATTTTCAGGGAAACCCTTTTACTATGCTCTACAAAGAGTGGATGCTGGTAACGGCGGGGGAAAATACGTCGCTTTTTTAGCTTGAATTCTCCATCATTTTCTTCTATAATGATGGAGATAATTGATAAATGAAGGAGATTAGCCATGTAACTCGATTTTACTAATCATCCTGCCGCACAGGATATGATAAGAATTGTTATGCAAGAAAAGAATATATCCCTAAATGAAGCTATAAGCTACTCGGTAAACCAGAATATCTATAAACGGATTATTGATACCGGATGGGGCGAAATTGCGCTGTCTCTTTGGGGGCATGGCGGCCCTGCCCGCAGAAGAAAAAAGATCAGTGATCCGCAGATCGAGATAGATTTAGACGAATCTAGGCTAAATGCAGTATATGAGATTGAGAAACTCTATAAAATCGATGCAGAAACGGCAATTTATTCGATTTTTATTTTCAGATAGCGAATAGTATCACGCAGCACGTAAAGACCCCCTTTAAACTGGATGGGATCACTCGCGTAGATGACACGCCCGTTCATAAGGCAATTCGGGAGGCTCTGGCAAACGCCTTGATTCACGCCAACTACTATGAGCGGCAAGGTTTAGTGATCCATCGTCGGCCGCAGCTCATTACCATAGCTAACCCCGGGGGGATGCGCGTCAGTGTTAGTGATGCTATATTCGGCGGTATTTCCGACCCGCGCAATGTAGCGCTGCTCAAGATGTTCGGCATGATAAATGTTGCCGAGCGTGGCGGCTTGGGAGTTTCAAGTATATACTATGCTTGGAATGAGTGTGGGTGGAAAGAACCTGCCTTAATAGAACAATTTAACCCTGACAGAACCATTTTGTCGCTTGGGTTTGAAGAATACCCCGCTTTGGCGGATCGTATATAATCATATAAAATAGGAGGAGTGCAAAATGGAGTTTAAAGCGTTTTCACAGCAGGATTTTCAGGGAAACCCTTTTACTATGCTCGACAAAGAGTGGATGCTGGTAACGGCGGGGGATATTGGGGATTACAATACTATGACCGCCAGCTGGGGAGGGTTCGGCGTTATCTGGAACAAGCCGGTGATGATAAGCGTGGTGCGGCTTTCCCGCTATACGCTGGAGTTTATGGAGAAATACGATTATTTTACCTGCTCTTTCTACCCGGAAAAATACCGGAAAGCGCTGAATATCTGCGGTACAAAATCCGGGCGGGAAATAGACAAAGCTAAGGAAACAGGGCTTACGCCTCTTGCTGTTCCAGGAATTCAAGCCGTCACTTTTGCAGAAGCCCGCCTATCATTTGTTATGCGTAAGCTTCTGCATCAGGATCTTGCTAAACAGGCTTTTACGGATGGGGAAGTATACGCCAAAAACTATCCGGACGACAATATCCACCGACTATTTATCGGCTCTATAGAGCAGTACGCGGCGGGCTGCTAGGCAGCCCGATAATTGGGAAAGTAGGTTGGAAGCGAAATGAACATTCAAGGCATAGTTAGCTTATGCTTATTTGCGTTGCTGATAGTTTTGGTGCTGATACGCATGACCATGCTGCGTAAACGCGGTATTCGCATTATAGTATTCGGGCAAACCGATAAAAGCGACTTTTTGCTTATGCCGCCGGTATTTGCCATAGTATACACAGCGGCGGCCAATACGTTTGCGCTGCCGATGTGGAGCGTTTTGATCTGCCCATTTTGGAGCAGTATGATACCGGGCTGGGTGGGTTTATTGTTATGTGCTGCCGCTGTCTGCGGGTTTGCTGTAACCTTAGCCGGTTTCGGAGATTCTTTCAGGGTCGGTATTGATGAGAGTAAGCCAGCTGAGTTGATAACAAGCGGCATGTTCTCCATCAGCCGTAACCCGATTTATGTGTGTTTGCTGCTGTTTCTTAGCGGGTTTTTCCTGATCCATTGCAATATTGTCATCGCCGTGGCGGTATTGCTGTTCGTACTGGCTATACACCGGCAAATTCTCAGGGAAGAAGAGTTTCTTTTGTCGCACTATGGAGCGGAGTATCAAGAGTATTGCGGAAAAGTGCGGCGTTATTTATAACTTGAATTCTCGTTCGATGCAGAAACGGCAATTTCTTATTTTTGATTTTCACCATGGAAGCGTTTGGATTTCATATTTGAAAAAAATATTTACGATGCTTGGAATGAGGGGGGTTGGCAAGCGCCTATTTTAATAGAAAAATTTAACCCAGACAGAACTGTTTTATCGTTGGGGTTTAAAATTAATTTGGCGTATCGTATATAACGAGTGTTTGAAACTAAGACACTTTAAGTAAATAAGCAGGTTTTTAATAATGCCGTTGATTTTGAACCGAAGAAAACATCCAATGTTTGCGATGTCAATAGGTATTAGAGCTGCCTTTTTAGCAATTTTTTTAATGCGGAAGACCTAAATTTGCAGTTTTGGCATGAAAATTGCTTATAATATTGTAGGCAGTAAATTATATGGGAGGGATGAAAAGCATGAGAATTGAGGAGCATCCGGTGTTGAACTTCGAGCGAGGGGAAAAGGTTTCGTTCTTCTTTAATGGGCAGGAAGTAGAAGCTTACCCCACCGAGACTATTGCCGCAGCCCTGCATGCCTTAGGTGTGCGTAAGCTGGGTGAAAGTCCTGAGTTGCACCGACCGCGCGGGCTGTTTTGCGCCATTGGCAATTGCTCATCTTGCTTTATGACAGTAGATGACGAGCCAAATATGCGTGTGTGCGTAATTAAAGTCAAGCCCGGTATGCGCGTTGAAGAACAGCACGGAAAGGGGGTAATTTGCCTATGAACCAGGTAGAAATCATGGTGATTGGCGGAGGTCCGGCTGGCCTATGCGCTGCTTTGGCAGCTTCTTCTTTAGGCGCAAAAGTATTGATAGCCGAGCGGGACGATATTGCTGGCGGTCAATTAGTTAAGCAAACACATAAGTTTTTCGGTTCGGAAAAGCAGTATGCGGGTGACAGAGGCATACAAATAGGGCAGATGTTATTAGATAATGCTCAAGCCGACCCTAATATTGAGATTTGGACAGACAGTACTGTACTGGGTATTTATGAGGATGGCATAGTAACGGTAGAGCATGAAGGCGCACATGCAAAAATCAAACCGGAACGTATAATAATAGCTACAGGAGCGGCGGAAAAATTCCTCTCTTTTCCCGGTAATGATTTACCCGGAATTTACGGGGCAGGCGCGGTACAGACTTTAATGAATGTTGCCGGAGTAAAACCGGCGCAAAGTGTGCTTATGGTGGGCGCGGGCAATATTGGTCTTATTGTCTCCTATCAGCTAAAACAAGCCGGAGTAGAAGTTTCAGCGGTTATAGAGGGCTTGCCCACTATTGGCGGTTATCTGGTACATGCTTCTAAAATACAGCGGGCAGGTATACCGGTGCTGACGCGTCATACCATATTAGAAGCATATGGAGATGGCAAAGTGGAAGGCGCCGTAATTGCGGAGATAAATGAAAAATGGCAGCCTATACCAGGTACCGAGCAAAAGATACCCTGCGACGCTATTTGCTTGGCAGTAGGGCTTTCTCCTTTAACAGAATTAGCTTGGCAAGCCGGTTGTGAAATGGCGTATATTCGCGAGCTTTCCGGCCATGTGCCGATAGTAGATGATTACCTGGAAACCACCCGGCCCGGCATTTATTGCGCCGGTGATGTAAGTGGCATAGAAGAAGCTTCCTCGGCTATGGTAGAGGGCCGTTTAGCCGGTATTTCTGCTGCTGCCAGCCTGGGTTTTGGCAAAGAACAGGTAGAAGAATTACAAAAAGCCGCCATGAGTGAGCTGGATGAATTGCGCGCCGGCCCTATGGGAGCACATATCCGCTTGGGCTTAGAAAAAGTGGCGGCGAAGGGAGGTTCTAAAATATGCTCATAAACGACGGCATCCCCACAAAAGATGATTTAGACAAGATTTACCCATCGCCAGAACGTCTGGCAAAAGGGCCGGTAGCCATTGTAGAGTGTTTTCAGGAAATACCCTGTAACCCCTGCATTAAAGCCTGTAAGCAAGGCGCGATAACTATGCCGCGAGATATCAATGACTTGCCTTTGGTAGATGTGGAACTTTGTAATGGCTGTGGCTTATGTATTTCCCGCTGTCCGGGGCTGGCTATTTTTGTGGTCGATAAAACCTATAGCGAGGATATGGCTTTGGTCAAACTTCCTTTCGAATATGTGCCGATCCCGAAAGCCGGGCAATACGCAGTTGCCTTGGATCGCGCAGGCCAAGATCTTGGGTGGTGCGAAGTGAAAAAGGTGATTTCCGGCGGAAAAAAGAATATGACCTATACCATATCCCTGGCCGTACCACAGGAAAAGGCCATGGAAGTACGGAATATACGGGTAGGGGGGTATAAGGATGGTAATTAATGGACAGGATATAAAAAATCAAAACACTATTGTTTGCCGCTGCGAGGATATTACACGCGGTTATATACTAAAGTGTATAGAAGACGGCTATAAAACTTTAGATGAAATAAAGCGCGTGACCCGCGCCGGCATGGGCCCTTGCCAGGGGCGCACTTGCCGTCAACTGATAGCGCAAGAGCTTTCGCGCATTTACGGCGTACCTATGGAGGATGTGCTGATGACCACCTTTCGTCCACCAGTAAAGCCCATAAGCTTAGGCGCGCTGGCAGACGCTTATGGGGAAAGGGAGGGAAAAGCATGAAAAAATCCTATGACGTGGTAATAATCGGCGGCGGTATAGTTGGCTGCGCTATCGCATTTGAGCTTGCCCAACGGGGCCGCCGGGATGTATTGGTGATAGAAAAGGGCTATTTAACATCCGGCGCAACCGGGCGCTGCGGAGCTGGTATTCGCCAACAATGGGGTTCGGTTTTGAATGCTACATTGGCTTCAGAGAGCACACATATTTTCGAAAACCTGGAAGAATATACCGGATACAATGGCAGTTGCGGCCTTAATCAGGGCGGGTATCTATTGGTAGCCTATACGGAAAAAGAATGGCAGCAATTCCATAAAAATTTAGAAGTTCAACACTCTTTGGGCATAGATGCATATGCCGTAGATTTGGATGGGGCAAAAGAGATAGTGCCGCATATCAATACCGAGGGCATGTATGGCGCTACTTTTTGCGCCAAGGACGGCCATGCCGACCCCTTCCACTGTACCTTTGCCTATGCTAAAGGCGCGCAAAAACTGGGCGTGGATATCGAAACCTATACCACTGTGACCGGGCTTAAGGTAGAAAATGGCCGTATACATATGGTAAAGACCGATAAAGGCGATATTACCGCCAAATTGGTTTTGAATTGCAGCGGCGGTCATGCTGCCAAAATGGCTGCTTTGATTAATGAGGAATTGCCTATATTCCCGGAACGTCATCAAATTCTTATTAGCGAGCCGGTAGCTCATATTATGAACCCCATGGTCATGTCTTTTCATCGTCACTTTTATGTGCAGCAAACCCCCCATGGCAGTGTGATTATGGGCATTGGTGACCCAACGGAACCGGTAAGTTTCAATACTCGTTCTTCTTGGCAGTATTTAGAGGAAAACGCTCATATAGTTACGCAAACCCTGCCTGCTTTCCGCAATTTACGCGTGGTGCGGCAATGGGCCGGTCTTTACGATATGAGCCCGGATCGTAACCCTATTATCAATGAAGCAAAAGATGCTTTGGGCTTTATTACGGTAGCCGGTTTTTCCGGGCATGGTTTTATGGTTGCCCCGCGTACTGCCATTCTGGTAGCAAATCATCTTACCGGGCAAGAAGACAACCTCGATATCAAGCGCTTTTCCGCTGATCGATATCGTACCGGCGAATTATTGCTGGAACCGTCGGTAGTATAACAATAATAGTTAAAAGCCAAAATTTGCCGGAATAGTGCAGCTGAGCCTTGCCCATTGTCTTAATTTTTGACATCAATGTCTTGAAAATTAGACATGCACAGAGACGGCGTTGGAACGCCAGTATAATATTGATCTCTCAATAGATAGGGGGAATATAAGTGAAAAAACTAGTAGCCGATTCAACTAAATGTACAGGCTGCGGTACTTGCGAAAAAGTTTGCTCCAATGCTTATTATAAAGTGGAAGATAAGGAGAAGAGCGCCATCCGCGTTATAGCAAATGAACAGGGAGGCTATAGCATAGCAGTGTGCGATCAATGCGGCATTTGTAAAGATATGTGTTCTATAATGGCATTAAAACAAGGTGAAAACGGCGTGGTTCGTCTGGATAAAAAAACCTGTGTGGGTTGTCTTATTTGTGTGGGAGAATGTTTGCGCGATTTGATGCGTTATCACGATGATCTGCCTACGCCCTTTAAGTGCGTAGCCTGCGGTTTATGCGCCAAGAAATGTGAGAGCGGCGCGCTTTCCATAGTGGAAGCTTAGAAAGGGGGCGTAATAATTGGTTGATTGTGTTAAAAATGAATATCGTCATCATATAGGCAGCCATGAAGAGATTATGGCAATGAAAGCCAAACATCAGGTGTTGGCTACCTATACTTTCGACCCGACAGTAATAGAACGGGGCTATAATAATCGCAGCCTCTATATCAGCGTGGGCGGCCAATACGATGTATCTGAGCAAGATCCGCTGCTTCGTAAGACGGAGGGTGAGCGCGGTATTGTTATCGGTGAAAAAGCGGTTACGGATTTCATGAAGCAAAAGTTTACCGGCGGCAAGGGCTTCGATCTCTATCATTTATGGAAAGCTGTTAAAGCGGATACATCATGGAATGCGCCGGAAAACGATATTGTGATATCCCCAGGGCCTTTAGCGGGCATCACTCAATATCCAGGTGCCGGTAAATCTTTAGTTTGCTGCATTTCTCCAACTACGCATCTACCCATAGACAGTAATGTAGGAGGTTATTTTGGGCCCTTCCTCAAATTTGCGGGCTTTGATATCTTGGAACTGCAAGGCCAGGCCGAGGAAGATATCCTCATATATATCGACGGCAATAATCACACTATTAGTGTGGAGACAGCCCCCGAGGAAGCTTTCGACAGCCATATTTTGGGCGAGCAATTGAGTGAAATGTATGCAAATAGCACTAAAGACAAAGAGAATATTTCTGTAATCTCCAGCGGGCGGGCAGCCGAGCATTCCTATATTGGCATTTTAAACTTCACTTTTTGGGATAAACGACGTCAATGCATACGCCTTAAGCAAGCAGGGCGCGGCGGTATCGGAACTGTGTTCCGTAATAAAAAAATCAAGGCCGTAGTTATACGCTATAGCGGCGTGCACGGCGACCTTAATAATCCGGCTAATAAAGGCCTCTTAAACGCCGCCGGTATCCGCCTGCATAAAGAAATGGCGCATTATGATACCAAGCAGAACAATATGCGTAAAATCGGCACAGCCAATATTATTGAAGTAATGGACAGATACGATTTACTGCCCACCCATAATTATCAGTATGGCGGGCATCCGGAAACACCCAAGATCGCCTCTAAAGTATTCATAGAAAAATATATTACCCAAAATGTACCGGACGGCTGCTGGTATGGCTGCTCTATGAGCTGCGCTAAAGCTGCCGATAACTTTGAGCTGCGCACCGGCCCTTATAAAGGCCAAAAGGTGTGTGTAGACGGCCCAGAATACGAAAATGGCGGCGGTTTGGGCTCTAATGTAGGCTGTTTCGACCCTCGTTGGATACTGGAAGCTAATTTTTACTGCGATACCTATGGCGTGGATACCATTTCCCATGCTACTATGACGGCTTTTGCTCAGGAATGTTATCAGCGCGGCCTTATCAATCTGGATGATACGGAAGGATTAGACTTACGTTGGGGCAACGGCTATGCTTTGAATGAACTGATGCATCATATGGTGGCGGGCGACGGCTTCGGTATGATAGTTGGAAAGGGTATACGTCATCAAAAGCGCATTTATGCCGAGCGCTTCGGAAAAGTTTTACCGGAATACGAAAGTATGCTGGAAGGGCGGCCTTGGGTGAGCATTAAGGAGCCGGTTATAGATAAGCCAATTCCCACTGTTCATTTTAACCCGGATTTGGCGGATTGCGAATATCTAAAAGCTGAAGGTTATGATGACGAAAAAGTATTGGCTTCGATAAAAGGCGATTTGTTGGAAAACGCCGGCGCTAATAATGATTCGGCGTATATTGCGCAACCGGGGCGCTGGTCTAAGCTTATTGGCGTTCCTACTATCGGTAGGGATGAAATAACCGCTTGGCCGGTTGGCAAACCATATTATAGTGATGACCCGGATTGCTGCTATAGTAATGGCCGCCCTTGGGTTAAAATGACACCGGAACAAATAGCGGAAATGGAAGAATTTGGCATGGAGAATAAGGGGCTGGAGTATTCCGAGTATTTAATGAAAGAATCCTTAGCGCAGCAGGGCGGATACGCTTTATGTAATAAAGGTCCCCAACATGATGAAGCCTGGTTGATCTTTATGGATATGGTGAATAATCAGATACCAACTTTTGAGGATAAAGCGGAAGCCTTGCACTATTTCCCCATGTTCCGTACTTGGTTTGGCTTATTGGGTTTATGTAAATTGCCTTGGAACGATATTACGCCTATCAATAATAAATATGAAGCCGAACCGGCTAAAATACCGGAACATGTGCAGAATTATTTCGATATTTATGAGGGTGTTATCGGCGAAAAGCATAGTGAAGCCTCTATGGTGGTGCAGAGCGAACGTGTTTATACTTTCCAGCGAATATTCATCCTGCGTATGGGCAGCGGCCAGCGTAAACATGATACGCCGCCCGCCCGGTCTTTGGGCCCGATAACCGTGGGCGAGTATCTTTCTCGCGAAGAACGTTATGATAAGCAGATGAAGGAGATCATCGGAGTTGATCCTACAGGTAAGAGCATTGAAGAAAAAGTAAAAATTATTATGGCTTACCGCTGGGATCAATTTGAACAATTGGTAGACGCAGTGTATAAGCGCCGCGGCTGGACGCCTAATGGCATACCTAAACTGGAAAAACTAATTGAAATAGGCATGGATATTCCGGAATTGGTGCAAACTGTACGCCCATATCTGAAGCAAGAGGGTTATTGGCCAAGTGGCGAAGAGTATGCAAAGTACGATGAATAACCATATCTCAATAGGGTTCTTTATTGAAATCCAGAGTTCAGGTGGGTTTTGTATGTAAACTCCACCTGAACTCAATATTCATGACCCGGAAACTGGCTAAGGAGGCGCGGCAATGTCTGATAAACATATTGAATTGAATCATCGCACTTACCCTTATAGAGAAGGCCTTACTATTAGCGCATTGATGCAAGAAAACAATTTTAATTTTAGCCATATTATAGTGAAGGTGAACGGAGCGCTAGTAGAAGAGGAGAAGTGGACTAAAACAGCCGTTTATGCCGGGGATAATGTGGAAATTATCCATATTTTTGGCGGAGGATGATTTTAGCGGGCTTTAGCCCGCGATAGTGAGGTATCTATGAAAAAGGTTTTAGGAATACTTGGCGGTATGGGGCCTCAGGCAACAATAGATTTGCAGCAAAAAATTCTCAACTTAACAAAAGCAGAAAGCGATGCTGAGCATTTACGTGTTTTTATTGATAATCACCCGCAAATACCAGACCGCATTGGCGCCGTATTGAATAATACCACTTCGCCTGTTCCCGCCATGCAGGAATCTTTGAATAAGCTTTGTACTATAGGCGCCGAATGTATCATAATGCCCTGTATAAGTGCGCACTACTTTCTGAAACAGCTTAGTATACCGCCCCCGGTTAACTTTTTAGATATGCTGCAAATTTCATGCCAGGCTTGCTCTGACAACTATGCAAATTCAACAGCAGGCATACTGTGTAGCGAAGCTACCGCAAAAAGCGGTTTACTTGATCCGTATTTAAAACGCCTCTCCATACCGTATATTTATCCCAAAACTGAGCACCAACAGCTGTTAAGCCGTTTGATACTTGGTGTAAAAGCGCAGGCTAATTTAGCTTTACTGACAGCAGATTTACATTTGATTGCTGAAGAGTTACAAAAGCGCGGCGCCGATTATTTTTTATTAGCCTGCACAGAACTGCCTATTATTGTTCAAAGCGAACCTTTACCGTATCCTTATGTGGACGCCACAAAAGAACTGGCAAAGGCAGCTATTTTGCATTGCGGATATGTTTTAAAATAGCAAACGAAAGACCATTACAGTTACTTTATAACTGCAAGTAAGGCGCCGGCATTTTACCGGCGCCTTACTCTCGTCTTTGGCTGTTTACTAGTTAAATTACTTTGTGCCATCTACACCAGTTGTAAAGATCAATTCTAGCGAAAATATTATTGAGAACAATAGAAAACGAGAGGAGATTTTTATTTTATGAAGAATAGTTTACTTATAGTAAATTTTTGCCATATGATTTAGTGAATAAGAGGTTCGTGTATGAAAAAAGACATTGGAGAGAAAATAAAATATTTGCGACGTTCGCATAATATGACTCTTAAAGAACTCAGTATGCATGTTGGGCTTTCCAGCAGCCATTTATCGCAAATTGAACATGGCTTAAATACACCTTCCCTTTATTCGCTAAGAAAGATTGCCCAAGCTTTAGAGGCTCAGTTGTCTTACTTTCTGGACGAGTTGCCTATGAATCAAGATTATATTGTGCGTAATTATGATTATCATACTGTTAAACTTGGTGATTCGCCGCTGCAATATAATCGCCTTAGCAATGATGCTAAGGGTTGCAGTTTAGAAGCAATGCAGATAAGTATTTTACCTCATTCGCAATCTTATAATGTTTCTCCCCAAAGGCATCAAGGTGAGGAGTTCATATATATTCTGGAAGGATTGCTTACTGTATTACTTGAAGAACAGGAATATATTCTTAACCCAGGCGACAGCATGCATTACCAGGCAACTTTACCTCATGAATGGCTTAATAAAACCCAGCGGTTAGTGCGTTTAATATCAGTAAACACTCCACGTATCTGGACACTTAATGACGTGGATTATAAGGAGGAATAAAAATGACTAGTAAAAAATATCGGGTGTCTGCAGATATCGGCGGTACATTTACCGATATAGTATTTTATGATACGGAAACGGGTGAATGTTTTGAAGGCAAAACCCTCTCCACGCCCAGTAATCTCTCTGAAGCAGTAATCAGGGGCATAAACTTAAGAATAAAGGATTATAATGATATTGAATTTTTTGTTCATGGAACCACATCCGGCCTCAATGCTTTTTTAGAGCGAAAAGGGGCAAAGGTAGCTTTACTGGTTACCAAGGGTTTTCGTGATATTTATGAGATTGCCCGTGGTAACCGTCCACGCATGTACGATTTACGTTTTCGTAAGGCTGAACCGCTTATTAAACGAATGGACGTATATGAAATAGAGGAAAGAATGCTTGCCTCTGGCGAATGTATGCGCCCGATATCTGAACAGAATATATATGAAGCGGCAACATGGATCAAAAATGGTGGTTATACTTCAATAGCAGTTTGCCTTATAAATGCCTATGAAAACCCAGCCAATGAATTAGAAGTGGAACGATATTTAAACAAATATCTTGATGGGGTTTATATTTCCCTTTCTCATCGCTTGGCGCGGGAATGGCGTGAATATGAACGTACAAGTACCACAGTGATTAACGCTTATATTGCCCCAATAATACAAAAATACTTAGAACATCTTGAAAGACAGCTGATGGATAATCATTTCAAAAAGCATGTACATGTAATGCAAAGTGGCGGTGGCGTGATTACCGCAGAAATTGCCAGAATTGCGCCCATCCAAACATTAATGTCTGGACCGGTGGGTGGCGCGGTAGGTAATCAATCGATTTCACAGCTTTTAGGGTACCCCAACTTGATCGGGGTAGATATGGGTGGAACCAGTTATGATGTAAGCCTCGTGGTTGATGGCCGCCCAGATATATCGGCTGAGGTAAATTTAGAGGGTTTTCCGGTTATGACGCCCATGGTAAATATTTATACAATCGGCGCGGGCGGCGGAAGTATTGCTTGGATTGAGGCTGGTGGCCTAAGGGTAGGGCCACAAAGCGCAGGAGCAGACCCCGGGCCGGCGTGTTATGGCTATGGGGGCGCTCAACCGACCATTACAGATGCCAATATGGTGCTAGGCCGCTTAGATCAGGATGGTTTTTTAGGCGGTAATATGAAACTTGATAGAGAAGCGGCTATATGTTCTGTAGCCAGCATTGCCCCGATATTAGGGATGACGGTTACGGAGACT
>WRKD01000170.1 GCA_009778255.1 Bacillota bacterium | reverse complement strand
GGATTAAGCCCACGTACAACGCTCACGGTATAACTAGAGGTGGTACTGCCGTCTGCTGCGGTTACCGTAAAGACGAAACTGGTGGTACCGGAATATAAAGAGTTATAGCCGCTCCATTGACCACTGGTCAAGGAAATTCCCTGCATACGAATGGTCGCGCCACTATCTGAAGCAGTGGGGCGGAAACTAAGTTGCGTGATATCGTCGCTGACATTGATGGTATAAGTGAAGGTTGTTTTAACAAAAGCGGGAATAAGGTTAAGGGTTTGGGTAGAAGTGCGCACTTCCAACCCGGCCAGGCTACAATCGGCGCTGCCGGAGGCCCCTCTGTTAATAGAAATGGTATATGTTTTAGAAGTCTCACAATTCTCGGCATATACCGTTACTCTTATTGTATTGCTGCCGGTATTCAAGCCAACTGTAATATAACTGTCGTCCATCAATTCATTATTAACCACAATGGCGCTTGCTCTGTATCCCGAAGCATAAACCCGCACGCTATCTACATCATTAGCTACACTATCTGCTGTATAGCTGGTGGTATTCGAGTTGAAGCTGGTATTAAAACTGATATTGTTGCTACTGGAGTTCCCTCTGGTTAACGAAAGCGTATTTAGGTTAGCGTCGTTGCTGGCATTACTGGGGGCTGCTATTATATCTAATTTATAAGTATTACGGTTACCGTCGCTATCATCGACCCTAATTTCCACATTACTATGATTCCCCGGGCTAACGCTACTGACATTGACCCAAGAACCACTTGAGGAAACACTGCCGTCTACTCGTAGGTCATCATTTGAATTGTTCAGGGTAGCCATTATCCATACCGGACGGCTGCTGCTGTTAGTATAGGGGATAAGTACGGTATAGTTAGTAATTGAAGAAGAGAAAGAGGGTGCTAAGGTATACTGATAGCTACTGCTGGTATTGTCTTGAGAAGCTACGCGCAGACTATTAAGCCTTGCTTTAGTAGAACCGCCCAAATTAATATAATATCTGGTTGTAGTGCCACTATAAGTCACACTAATGGTAACCGTTTTAGGTTGCCCCCCGGATAAAGTAGCTCGGTAAACTCCGGTACTAACCAGGCTGGCATTGCTTACCGAAACGGAGGCGCTTGAGGTATAAAGGGTAAAGTGTATATACGCCTCAGTTACACTATTCGAGAGACTAACATCGTAATTAAGCCTGTTGTAGAGAAAGCTGGGGCTAAGAGTATAAGTACTGCTGCCGCTGGAACTTCCGTTGCGTACAGAAAGTGTATTCAAAGAAGCGTTGCGGTTTACATTTGCTCCTTGGTCTATCGATATGCTATAACGGTCTGAACCACTGCTGTTATTAACTGCTATATATACTGTTTTCGAACTGCTGGTTCCAAGAGTAATACGATAATAGCCGCTAGAGGAAAAATAATCAGTCACCGTCATACCGGTGGTGCCGGTAACGGTAAGTGTATCGCTATTAGAGTTTTTAGTTGGGAAGATATAGATATAAGTTGTCCCGCTATCTACATATACAGTATAAGATTTTGTTCCGGAGGAAAAACTAGGGTTTAAGTCATATAGGTTGCTGGTGTTAGAATTAGTGGTATTGCTAATACGTAGATTAGATAACCTATTGGAAGAGGAAGAACCACGATCTATATTAATGGTTCTTGAGTCACCTGAACTGAATCTAAGAACTAAATCTCCTGATAATGAACTCGAAAGCTGAAGTACTCTTTCTGTAGCAGTCCCACTAAGAGAAAGATTACTTCCATCGAAAGTTGCGGAGCTTAAAGTAACACCGGAGGCCAAGGCGATATGGGCATATAGTGTGGAGCTGGTATATGAACTAGAAACCGTCATTGTTTGAGTGCCGCTGTTACTGTAAATGGCAACACTTGATGGAGAAGTGGCAGTGCTGCCGCTACCATAAGTGGAGCTATTACGGATGTAAACTGAGGTTGCTAAAGAAGTACCGGTAGTGTTGGTTACTGTTAAAGTAATTATTATCAAGTCGCCATTGGGTGCTTTAACCTCTATTTCATATTCTCTACTGTTACCTGTAGTTGGCATAGTTGTTGGACCAAATGATTTTGAGACATCAACTATTTGTTCTTTTACAATCGTCCATGAACTACTGGTTTTCAGCCTAAATCGCATAATAGTACAACCAGGGCCTGGTACAATAGTGAAGGTTGCGTTTTCTAAAGAGGTATTGATGGTCAGTGTTCGGCTAAGTGCATCGCTCATAACATTAGTTATTGAACCAAGGGAAGAGCTAAGAGTTATGCTATTGAGTAATGTCACCGCAGCAGTAGATCGGGTTGCCCGATAATAATATGTTTGTGTTGCTCCGTTGGGCGCTGTTACAAGAACAGAAAAAGCTTGTGATGCACCTTCTGCTAAAGAAAAGCTTGCCGATGAGGGAGTGGCGGTAGCGCCTTGTGCATTAGCCTCTGCGTTAACAGAGATGCTTATGCTACCACTAGTTGTACTGGTGACGTTAATAATGGTTGGTGATGAGCTGTTGGTTGAAGGTGTGGCTGTAGTATTACTTCCCACAGTTGAACTGTTGCTGGTTAAAGTTACAGATTTCATAGTAAGATCAGCGCTAGGAGCACTTAAGCTTAAAGTATATGTGGTAGATTCAGCAGCTTCATTTGTAATTTTAATTGATGTAGAAAAGCTACCAGTATTAGATGGAACAGTTGAATTACCGATTGTTGGTGTAAGGCCAGTTTCTAGGTTTTGTGTGCTTATGGTAATTGTGTGGTTTGCATTGGCGCAAGCTAATGGAATAGTACAGGAGAAGGTAGTGCCACTTCCTGTTACGGAAAAAGTATGATTGTCTGGACATGAAAGTTTTATGTTTGAGGCGGTCATTTTAGCTTCATGAGCAATAGAAATATTTGGTGTAGTATAGGTGGCCACCGGAAAACCTGTGGCAGATTCAGTTTCTTCGCCATCAACATAAGTAGTATAATCCTTTGTTAATGTCAATTCTACTTTGCCATTAAGGCTAGCAATTTTAGATCCGGAAACCGTTAGGCTGAATATTCTGATTCCACCTGTAGAAACATCAGAAATGCTTGCATTTGCATCATTTGACAAATGATAAGTTACCGATTGCCCATCTCCACTACCAGCATATGTTTCATTTAAAGGAATATTGCCGCTTATGGTAACTTCCTGATTATATCCAACAATACTGGTTCCAACAACCGCACCGTTGCATTTAATTTCAACATTCGATATTCCATCCGCCGCCCATGCCGGCGCAGCCAACCCAAAAACTAAACCAATCACCAATATTATAGTGAAAATCCTTTTCATATAAGACGCCTCCTTAAATATTTCCATATAGAAACATGTTATAAGACTTTCGCCGTCAAAAAAAAGTTCCCTGCTTTCTTAAAATATTTATAGTAGAATAAATAATTTAAACCATTGAGCATTAACGAAGATAAATGTGCTATACTTCAAGTTTCCTGCTTGGTATAGGTAAATAATTAATTAATACGATTATCGTATAAATATCTAGAAGTTACAATTATTGCTTATTTTTAATGTAAAAAAACAAATATGTGAATTTATAGGATCATAAAAAGGATTTGACAGTTTTATGTGTAATGAGTATATGGATATTTTTTTATTTTTTTATGTTATTTTAAGTTTTTATCAATTTATTGTAGTAAATTGCAACAGAATTTACCAAAAGACATGTTAAAAGGAGGTATTGTTTTGTGAATAAAAAAATGAAAACAATGGACGGCAATAAGGCGGCTTCTTATGTTTCCTATGCCTTTACAGAGGTGGCGGCTATCTTTCCCATTACTCCATCTTCCAATATGGCGGAAAACGTAGATGAATGGGCTGCCCAGGGTATGACCAATATTTTCGGCCAGCCTGTAAAGGTGGTAGAAATGCAAAGCGAGGCCGGGGCGGCAGGCGCGGTGCATGGTTCTTTGGCAACCGGAGCTTTAACTACCACCTATACTGCTTCCCAGGGCTTGCTCTTGATGATACCAAACCTCTATAAAATAGCCGGAGAGTTTTTACCGGGCGTATTTCATGTATCTGCCCGTACTTTAGCTACCCATGCTCTCTCTATCTTTGGCGACCATAGCGATGTAATGTCTTGTGCGCAAACAGGCGTGGTCATGCTGGCTTCCGGTAGTGTGCAGGAGGTTATGGATATCGGCGGGGTAGCGCATTTGGCGGCTATACAAGCGCGCTTACCGTTTTTACATTTTTTCGACGGCTTTCGTACCAGCCATGAACAGCAGAAGATAGAAGTCATCGATTTTGAAGATTTTGCTAAATTACTGGATTACCAGTCTTTACAGCGTTTTCGTGATAATGCCTTAAGCCCCGAGCATCCGGTAGTGCGCGGTACCAATCAGAATCCAGATATCTTTTTCCAAGCTCGTGAGGCTTGTTCGCCTTTTTATGAAGCGGCGCCAGAGATAGTGGCCGATTATTTAGCTAAAATATCTGCTTTAACCGGGCGTTCTTATCATTTGTTCGATTATTATGGCGCAGCTGATGCAGAACATATTGTAGTAGCTATGGGCTCGGTGTGCGAAACAGCCGAACAGGCGGTAGATGAATTGAATAATTCCGGGCATAAAACCGGCTTGGTTAAGGTGCGGCTGTACCGGCCCTTTGCCAGCAAGTATTTTCTGGAATGCCTGCCCAAAACGGTAAAACGTATTGCGGTGTTGGATAGGCTAAAAACACCGGGCGCACCCGGCGAGCCTTTATATTTAGATGTATTATCCGCCTTTTATGGTTTAGCCAATGCTCCGTTAATAGTGGGGGGCCGGTATGGCTTAGCCAGCAAGGATACAATACCGGAGGATATCGTAGCAGCTTTCCATAACCTGGCGCTGCCTACGCCAAAGCATAATTTCACTTTAAGTATTGTAGACGATGTTTCTCATACTTCGCTTAGCCGTGGTGAAGTTAAGGATATGTTGCCGCAAGGCACTATACAATGTAAATTCTGGGGCTTGGGTTCCGATGGAACGGTGGGCGCAAACAAACAAGCCATCGACATTATAGGCGCGCATAGCGATATGTATACGCAGGCTTATTTTTCTTACGATTCGAAGAAATCGAGCGGCGTTACAGTCAGCCATTTGCGTTTTGGTCCAAAGCCCATTAAAGCTCCTTATTTAGTCAATAAAGCCGATTTTATTTCCTGCTCAAACCAGGCTTATGTTTATAGTTACGATGTGTTGGAAGGGTTGAAGCCAGGTTGCGTTTTCTTGCTTAATTGTACCTGGAAGGCGGAAGAACTGGAAGAAAAACTGCCGGCTGCCTTTAAGCGCTATCTTGCGCAAAACGATATTAAGTTTTATATTATCGATGCCGTTAATATCGCGAGAGAATTGGGCTTGGGCAATCGTACCAATATGGTAATACAAGCAGCTTTTTTCTCTTTAACTAATGTTATACCCATAGAAACGGCAACAGATGCGTTAAACAAAACCATTGAGCAGACCTATGGTAAAAAGGGTGAAGCGGTGGTCAATATGAACCGTATGGCTGTACAAGCCGGTTTGCATAGTTATCAGCAGGTGATAATACCCCAGGCTTGGGCTACTGCCGAAGCGGATGGCAGCGGCTGCAGTCAAGCGGAACAAACGGCTTTCTTCAGCGAGATTTTTCAACCCATGACAGCTCAAAAAGGCGATACTTTAAAAGTTTCCGCTTTTAAAGACCGGGAAGACGGTACTTTCCCTGTAAGCGGCTCGTTATATGAAAAACGCGGCGTAACGGCTTTCGTACCACAATGGCTGCCACAAAACTGCATACAATGCAATCAATGCTCTCTAGTTTGTCCTCATGCCACCATACGTCCTGTTTTGGTAGCAGAGGAGGAAAAATCCGCTTTGCCCGCAGATTTTATTATGCTGCAAGCCACTGGAAAAGAATTAAAAGACTACAGCTTCCGCATGCAAATAAGCCCTTTAGATTGCTTGGGTTGCGGCGTATGCGCCAATATTTGCCCGGCTAAAAATAAGGCGCTTATCATGCAGCCGGCAGCCGGTCAGCAGCGCCAAAATGAATTATGGGAAATAGCCCTGCAACTTAAGGATAAAACCCACCTGGTTAAACCCACCAATATTAAAAATACGCAATTCCAAAAACCGTTAGTGGAGTTTTCCGGCGCTTGCGCCGGTTGCACGGAAACTCCTTATTGTAAGCTGATAACCCAATTATATGGCGACCGTATGCTGATAGCCAATGCTACGGGCTGTTCCTCAATTTGGGGTTCGGCGGTGCCGGCTATGCCTTTTACCACTAATGTACAAGGTAAAGGCCCCGCTTGGTGTAATAGCCTCTTTGAAGATAACGCCGAATTCTGTTTTGGTATGCTTTTAGGGGTTCAGGCGCAACAAAGAGAGCTGAAAGCATTGGTAGCCGAATCCCTCGCAAAATTTAACGGAGAGGAACAAGAACTTGAAGCAGCTTTGGAAAACTGGCTTGCCACTAGCAATGACGCTGAAGCAAGTAAAGAGGCAACAGCTAAGCTATTGCCATTGCTGGAAGCAAGCAAAAGCCCGCAAGCTATAGAGATACTAAAGCGTAAAGATTATCTTGTCAAAAAATCTTTTTGGGCCTTCGGCGGCGATGGTTGGGCTTACGATATTGGTTTTGGCGGCTTAGATCATGTATTGGCATCCGGTGAAAACATTAATATTTTTGTTTACGACACAGAGGTTTATTCCAACACCGGCGGGCAAAGTTCTAAAGCAACACCTACGGCGGCTATCGCCAAATTCGCTGCCTCCGGTAAAAGAATTAAAAAGAAAGATCTGGGCATGATGGCTATGAGCTATGGTTATGTTTATGTGGCGCAGATAGCTTTAGGCGCAGATATGAACCAGGCATTAAAAGCTATTAAAGAAGCGGAAGCTTATGAAGGCCCTTCGCTGATCATCGCTTATGCAACCTGTATTAATCATGGCATTAAAGGCGGAATGGCAAATTCGATGGCCGAGATGAAAGAAGCGGTACAAAGTGGCTATTGGCATTTGTACCGTTATAATCCGGATTTACAAAAAGAAGGTAAGAATCCCTTTACGCTCGATTCTAAGGAACCAACAAAATCTATTGCAGATTTTATTGCCAATGAAGTGCGCTATAGTTCTTTAAAGAGGCAATATCCACAAGAAGCTGAAGAGTTATTCGCCAAAACCGCCGCCGATGCGGCGCAGCGCTTGGCAAGTTATAAGAAAATGGCGGAGTAATTAGAAATGCCCTTAATTAAAATCATGGACGGGCGCAGTCAATGGCGCTGGTGCGGGCTTTGCATATAGCTTTTGCAGCAGTTCTTGCAAACCTTGGGTATTTTCTTTAATTTGACGATATCCATAGAAGATACTGCCCGTTAAGCCAAGTTTTCTGTTCAAGGCAAGCTGTCTTTCTATCTCCTCTGCCGTAGCCCAGGCTTCTTCGCCTAAACTGCCAACGCGATAAGCGCCCTGCCCAATAAAAAGGCGCACATTGGTATCGTGGCATACTTCTAGCCACCACTGTATAAGCGTTTCATAATCGCTGCCATTTTTCCCAATAGCCCAATATAACTGTGGCGCTATATAATCTACCAATCCTTCTTTTACCCAGTTGCGGGTATCTGCATATATTTGCGCATAGCTTTCGAAGCCGTTGGTAGCGGAGCCTAAGGGAGAGTTTTTGCTATTACGCCAAATACCGCTAGGCGAAACACCAAAGGCAGCCTGCGGTCGGGTTTCTTTTATCAAAGCCTGTATCTGCGCAATTAGCGTTTGTGTATTGGCGCGCCGCCATTCGGCTAAGGGCAAATCTTCCGCATACTTAGCATATGAAATGCTGTCGTCGTAGTTGGGGTCGGGCGGGTAGAAATAATCATCCAGATGCAGACCATCAACTTCATAATTTTCCAAAATCTCACGGATACCTGCTAATACGAGCGCCAGGGCTTCTGGTTCTCCGGGGTTAAGATAAAGCCGTCCATCACCTGCAGATAATGTCAGGTCCGGACGGTTTTTAACTGGGGAAGCGGCATTTAAGGAATCCACAGTGTTTTGCGGGGCGTCTTGGCTGCCCATAGTCAGGCGATAGGGGTTTATCCAAGCATGTAATGCCAAGCCGCGTTGATGAGCCTGTTCAATTATAAAAGCTAATGGGTCATAGCCTGGGTCTTCTCCGGCGTTTCCGGTAAGATATTCGGACCAAGGAAAAATTTGCGAGCGATACAAGGCATCTCCCTGTGGCCGCACTTGAAAAAAAACCGTATTCAAAAAAGTAGCCTGCACGGTATCTAGTATGGCTATGAGCTCTTTTTTTTGCGCTTCGCTATCTCCTTTTATTTGGGGAAAATCTATATTTAGCACAGTGGCTATCCACACGCCGCGCATTTCTTGTGGCAGTAAAACCTGGGTGGGTAATGTTTCTTCTGGCTCTAGAGCTATGTGAGTAAGGGGCGGCGCTATTATAGCGACCGGTGAACCGGAATCGTCAAGCAGCGGCGGTTCAGAATTTTTTTGCTGAGGCAGGAAGTGAAAAGAAGGCGCGGCAAATATTCCGGCTGAAATGCTATAGAGCAAAACAGAGGAGGAAACTGCTAGTGTCATAATAATTAAGATTAGCCATGGAAGATGTCTTTTTAGAAAAGCCATAGAATATACCCAATTCTCCAGGAGCTGAAAAATTATTTCAGCTCCTGGATTGAATTTTTATTAAGAGTGGTTTTAAAATTTTCCTCTTATGCCTATGCCAAAACTATCAAATTGTGGAACAGGAGGCCAATGCAAAAAGGTGAATTTAGTTTCAATATATGCAGTAATATTATTTGTTATTTTGATATTAATTGTGCCTTTGATACTATCTTTTATATTGATATTAGCATTACCATTATCTCCTAAAGGATAATCAATATCAACCCCGTTTTTACCGATAGATATCTTCGCATCATCGCCAAGGGGAATATCCAGAGTTTCGCCATCTGCTATAGCAGTGATTTCGTCTTCTACTTTCTCAAGGAATTTTTCAGTTTCGGCAACGTAGCGCTCTCTTACAACCCTTATTCCTTCAACTCCCGCAGAAATCACAAAGCTTATTGTAAGCGTTTTAAGCATATTGTTTGGGTTGGTTGCTGCTTTTAAAGCAAGCCCTATATCGCCGGTTTCAATAAATGTAGCGGTAAAGGTGGTTACCGTTCCCGCCACAAATCCTGATACTGTACTTATAGCTATGTTAACTGCGCTTTTGGCTACAGAGTTTGCCATGTTTTCAACGCCAAGCATATTGCTGAGTTTACTGCTAACGCCAGCGGATACAGCACCTGTTATGCCTCCGATAACCGCCGCCTTGGCAATTTGTTCCCAGCTAAGGTCGCCTTTCAGAAATCCTGTAACCGCTGTGTTAGCAGCCGCAGATGCTGCTCCTATAATGGCGCCTTGTAGAATAGTGTTCGAAAATACTGAACCTATTCCCGGCAGTACAACGCTTAACGCCCCTCCTATCGCCCCTCCTACCGCAGCTCCTAAATATGCTTCCCAGCCGGAAAATTGACCGGAAATAATATCGCTTACCGCCTGTGCACCAACACCAACAGCTATGCCAATGCCAATAGCGATAAAAATAGCAGTAGCGCATTCACCGTCTTTATCGATATAGGTTTGAGGATTATTGGCGGCATATTTGTACCAGTTAAGCTCGCTTAAAACGGGATCTCTGCTGATAAAGGCGCGGTTTTCCGCATCGTAGAAGCGTGCTTGCGCAAAATACATGCCAATTATAACGTCAAAATTGTGTCCTGTGAAGTTAGCGGATATATATGTTCCATGATCGTTGTTGAGCAGTTTGCCGGGGCTTTGTGGTTTACCCCAGGCGTCGTAGGTGAGTTCTTCAAACACCTGACCGCCGGATTTACTATAAAAAGTAGCAGTACCACGTATATCTTCATGCACATACAACAGACGTTCCAGTCCATTCGCTTTATTAGTCACTTGCAGTAGCCGTTCGTTGTTATGATAAACATGGCTTTGTTCATACTCTCCATTAGCCATTACCATCAGCTCGTTTTTGTGGGGGCTGTTGTAATCAATAATAAAATCGCGGGCATAAGCTTTGCCATTGTGAGCTACTTGTGTGTTATTTATACGCATAAATAATGCATTATAGGTATATTGAGAAGTGTCTCCTTTTTCATTTATCCCTTTAACCAGGTGATTAGTGGCATCAAATTCAAATGTTTCAACTTTATTCTTGGTATCCTTACGGGTAAGATTACCGCGTTTGTCGTAGGAAAAAGTGATATTGTCATTATTTGTTCCTTTATAGATCAGTTGATTCATGGCATTATAGCGATAATCTATAACTTTATTTTTATTGGTCTCGGTAAGCAAATTGCCCAGTGTATCATAGACATAGTTTGACTGTCCATTATTGCCGTCTACACTGCTTATCATGCGGTTTAATTTGTCGTAGGAGAAAATACTATCTCCTTTACTCGCCTTAGCGTCGCTGCCGTCTTCCTGCCCCGGGTTGGCAGGGGTAGTAGGATTATCTTTATTAATATCTTTAGCCGGTAGTTTCTTTTTGTTTAAACCGGGAGGAATATTCCCGCCGGGGTTGATTATGGTTCCGTCTTCCCATACAGTCATGGACGGTGGCATTGTGCTGGCAGTACTGGTAGTACTGGTAGTACTGGCAATACTGTTAATGCTTGCCGATTTGACACCGCTGCCATTATATTCTATTTGCACGGTATAACCGTTCACATTATAGGTTTGTGTGGTGTTTTTCGCAAATTGAACCACTTGGGTCGCCAGAACTGTAGTTCCGTCTTTTATGGTGATCGTAACATTATTGCCGCTTTGCGCTGTTGTGACAGTTGGTTTGCTGGTAACCGAAGCGCCGGGAGTAGTACTGGCAATACTGCTAACGCTTGCCGATTTTACGCCGCTGCCATTATATTCTATTTGCACGGTATAATCGTTCACATTATAGGTTTGTGTGGTGTTTTTCGCAAATTGAACCACTTGGGTCGCCAGAACTGTAGTTCCGTCTTTTATGGTGATCGTTACGTTGTTACCGTTTTGCGCTGTGGAAACTGTTGGTTTGACAGATGCCGTATTACCGGTATTATTGCCGTTATTACTACTATTGCTTTGGTTGTGGTTATATTTACGTTCAGAAAGCAAGTTGCCTACGGCATCCCAACTATAGGTGGTTTTGTAAAGCTTTTTACCTCCCTGTACATATTCATCCATCTCTAGAAGTTGATTGACTTGATCGTAAAAATAATAGGCTGTTTCGAAGTTTGGGTACTCTTTATATTTTATATTTCCATTTGGGTCGTAGTTGAACCTAAATACGCCGTCCTCCACATCAACCATTTGCACGATGTGGTTTTCTGCGTCATAATAGTAGTCGGCTTGAGTACCATCCGGGTAACCGATGGAAGTGGTATTGCCAGCATTGTCATAGCCATAAACAACCTTGCGCTTATTATGATCGTTGACGATCATAATACGGTTTAATAAATCGCGGCTAAGGGAGGTTTTACCGTTCCAATCGCTGAATTCGATCAATTCACCTGTACCATTATAGAGGAAAGCAGCTTTTTTACCATCAGCATAATTAATTTTATTAACCAAATTGGTTTTGTTGTATTCATACAAAGTAGTAAATCCATCTTCATCAGTTTCTTGTAGTAAATTGCCGTTGCCATCGTATACTCTGATTTTTCCATTACCTAAAGCGTTTACCTCTTTAACACATAAACCGCGATGGTCATAGCTAAACAAAGTTTCCTGGGTTTCGTCAATTTTGTTCTTTGTATCGATGCGCCGTAGGTTTGCGGTAATAAGCCGGTTCATGGAATCGTATGTGAAATAGGAACTATGCCCGGTGGCATCGATACTTTCGATAATATTTCCATTACCATCCAGTATATAGCGGGTAGAGTTGCCGTTTTTATCCTTTACAGCCGTAATACGGCTGTCTTTGTCATAGGTGAAACAATTTGTTTTGCCCAGTGGGTCAGTTTCCTCAGTTACCCGATTCAGCAAATCATAAACATAAGTTGTAGCATTTCCGTTGCGGTCGGTAAGCTTTATCATATTACCATTGGCGTCATAAGAGTAAAGCTCTTTATTCCCTAAACCGTCTGTATATGCCAATAAATTTCCTGCCGCGTCATAATCAAAAGTGCGGCGAACACCGTTTTCATCAGTTTCGGCTATTACCCGGTCTTTGGGGTCATATTCAAAGCGCTTATAGTTTCCGTACGCATCTTTTATGGCGGCAACACGTCCGTTTGCTTCATATATAT
>WRKD01000169.1 GCA_009778255.1 Bacillota bacterium | reverse complement strand
GAGATTGCCCGCGCAGCTACTGTGCCCTATATCAATGGCGGCGACGGTTCCGGCGAACACCCCACACAAGCCCTTTTAGACGTTTATACTATCTATAAGCAAAAAGGCACATTAGATGGATTAACACATGCTATTTGTGGCGATCTTAAATATGGCCGCGCGCCTCATTCGCTATTAGACGCTTTGTCTAAATTTGATGTAGCAAAAATTATTTTAGCTTCTCCGCAGGAATTACGTATGCCAGAAGAGCATATAACAAAAATAAAAGCTTTGGGTATTGAAGTAGAAGAGTGTTTTGATTTGGATTATGCGGTGCAAAACGCCGATATGCTCTATATGACAAGAGTACAGCGCGAGCGTTTTTCCAGCCAGGAGGAATATGAACGCAATAAAAATCTCTTTATTATGAGCAAAAGGCATATTGAGATGTTCAAGCACGGAGCTATTGTGTTGCATCCTCTGCCCAGAGTCAATGAGATCGAGGTAGAAGTAGATGATTATGCCGGTGCAGTGTATTTTGAGCAATCCGGAAACGGCGTGCCGGTACGTATGGCGCTATTGGCGCTGGTCACCGGAAGTGTTAAATAAGTACTAAGCACAAGATCATGGTTTGTTGAAAAAAAAGGAGCGGACCTTGTGTTCACCCCTTTTTTATTGTTAAACCCTTGCCAGCTTTAGTCAAATGTATTATGATAGAAAAGTTGTAAGGAATTTATTTTAGGAGCCGGGTATGACAAAACCTGTAAACCAACCAACGCAAAAGCATCGGCCAGAGGACATTAAAGAAATACCGGAAAATACTGCTTTAGAGCAAGAAACATTTGGCACAACGATTACGCGCGCAGAAATAGAGCGGCTGACCCAGTTTGCCGATTATTTGACCCGGCTTAATCTGGTTGAATATATAAAACTAACACAAAAACCTACTCGTATGCTGAGGATTAATTTTATCAGTGGAGTGGCGCGAGGTTTTGGCATGGCCGTGGGTTTTACTCTTTTGGGCGCTTTTGGCATCTATGTATTAAATAAACTGCAGGTGCTAAATTTACCTGTGATAGGAGATTTCATAGCTAAAGTTTGGGAATATGTAGAAATGGCGCGTAAAATGAGAATATAAAGGAGTATATTATGTTTTGGATCTGTTTTGCCTTGGTGGTATTATGTGATCAGGGTATCAAATATGTGATAGGCGCCAATATGCAATTGGGGCAATCACTGCCATTAATAAAAGGCTTGGTTGATATCACTTATGTACTGAATAAAGGCGCGGCTTTCAGCATTTTGCAGGGGCAGCGGTGGATTTTTATCATAACAACTTTAGCGGTATTAGTGGCTATACTATGGTTTATGCGTAGTGTGTCGAAAAATGATAAACTGCTAAGAGCGGCTCTGGCGTTGTTTTGTGGTGGCGCTTTAGGTAATTTTATCGATCGTCTGCGTGTGGGCGCTGTAACAGATTTTATCGATTTCCATTTTTTCCCAATTTTTAATATAGCGGATAGCTGTATTGTGATCGGCGCAGCTTTATTGGGCTGGTGTTTACTTATCCGTTCAAAAGCGCAGGTTGTTAAAGAGGGAATAGATGTCCGCGCCGATTGAAATATGGGCTCAAAATGCGGCTAATCAACGTTTAGACCTATTTTTAAGCCAGGCTTTGCCAGAATATTCTCGCAGCCGTGTGCAGGCTTTAATTCGGGAAGGCGCTGTGCTGGTTATGGGAAAGGCAGCTAAACCTAGCCTATTATTGCAAGGCGGGGAGCGAATAAACGTCATCCTGCCCCAACTAAAAGATCCGGTGCTTGTGGCGGAAGATATCGACTTAGATATTGTTTATGAAGACGCCCATATTGTGGTAATAAATAAGCAGCAGGGTTTGGTGGTGCATCCGTCTGCCGGACATAGCAGCGGTACTTTGGTCAATGCCCTGCTCAATCATTGTACAGATCTTTCCGGGTTAAACGGTGAAATACGCCCCGGTATAGTACATCGCTTGGATAAAGATACTTCCGGTTTATTGGTAGTGGCTAAAAATGATCTTGCCCATGCCAGGCTAGCCCGTCAATGGCAAGAATCCGGTATTACGCGTATTTATCATGGCTTACTCAATGGTGTGATAGCGGAAAACGCCGGGTTAGTAGATGCGCCTATAGGCCGCCATCCACATGAACGTATAAAGATGGCGGTGGAGACTACACGGGGACGGCGGGCGATAACCCATTATCGCGTTATACGGCGTTATTCCGCTTATACTTATACAGAATTGCGCTTGGAAACCGGGCGCACCCATCAGATACGCGTACATATGGCGCATTTAGGTCATGCCGTAGCCGGTGATAAACTCTATGGGCCAAAAAAACAGCGTTTAGAACTAGACGGCCAGGCCCTTCATGCTAAAATACTGGGCTTTAAGCACCCTGTTAGCGGTGAAGACCTGCTTTTCGAAAGCGCGTTACCGCCCTATTTTGTGGAGCTGCTTACTAGTTTGGAGGTTTGAGCATGACAGCCGACTTTCCTTCATATGACGATATATTTGCCCGTAACCGCCTGCTATGGGGGAATGAAGCACAAGAGCGCCTGAGACAAAGCCGGGTGGTGTTAATTGGCTTGGGCGGCGTGGGTTCTTTTGTGGCAGAAACACTGGTTCGCGGTGGTATAGGGGAATTGGTACTCATTGATCATGATAAGGTTGAATTATCTAATTTAAACCGTCAATTACCGGCACTGCTACAAAATTTGGGGCGGGCTAAGGTAGAAGCGGTTGCGGAACGCCTTGCCGCTATAAACCCTCATTGTCGCATTGTACCGCTCCTGGAATTTATTGAGCCGGATAATGTAGTAATGCTGGGTAAAGCCGACTATTTTGTGGACGCCATAGATCATATGCCCGGTAAGGTTGCTATCATAACGCATGCGCTAAATTTGGGTAAGCCTGTAGCGTCCGCTATGGGCGCGGGGCTACGCCTAGCCCCGGAACGCTTGCGCTTAGCTGATATTTCTCAAAGCAAAGGTTGCCCGCTGGCCAGGGAATTGCGCAAGCGTTTGCGCTCGGCGGGCATAGAAAAAGGCGTGAGTGTGGTGTATAGCGAAGAACCGCCGCGCCAAAATGCCTTAGCGGAAGAAAAAGCGGAAGTGGAACTGGGCGCAAAAAGGCATCTGGGCAGCTCTCCTTTTGTACCGGCGATGGCGGGCTTGTTGCTGGCTAGTGCGGTACTGCGGGATTTGACTGGTATAGAAAGATAAGAGGAGACTAGTAATGGATGACCTTTTCGATTATGCCAGCGCTAAGGCGCAAAATAAAAACCGGCCTTTAGCGGCACGAATGCGGCCACAAAGCTTACATGATTTTGTGGGGCAGGAGCATATTTTAGCTAAAGGACGCCTCTTACGCCGGGCGATCGAGGCGGATAAACTAACTTCCGTAGTTTTTTATGGTCCGCCCGGTTGCGGTAAAACCACTTTGGCTAATGTAATAGCCGCACAAAGCGCTAGCCGCTTCATGAAACTTTCCGCCGTTACCTCTGGTATTGCCGAAATGCGTGAACTCATCAAAGAAGCGCGGGAAGAGCTACGATTATATATGAAACGCACATTGCTATTCATCGATGAGATACATCGCTTTAATAAAACCCAGCAAGACGCTCTGTTGCCTGCGGTTGAAGAAGGTGTAGTGATATTGATTGGCGCTACCACGGAAAACCCTTATTTTGAGGTGAACGGTGCATTACTTTCGCGTTCGCGTATTTTTAAGCTGGAACCACTAAAGAGTGAGCATATATTACTCTTGCTTAAAAGGGCTTTAGATCAAGATACAGTTTTAGCGGCGCTTGATCTTTCGGTGGAGGAAGAAGCACTCGCTTACTGGGCAGAATTGAGCGCGGGAGATGCGCGTTTTGCCTTGAATGCCTTGGAATTGGCCGCTTTAACTACTCAAGCTGATGATAAAGGAAGCCGCCATATCGATCTTGCTATTGCTGAGGAAAGTATACAAAAGCGCGTGATCAGGTATGATAAAGGAGGAGACTGGCATTATGATGTGATTTCCGCTTTTATTAAGAGCATGCGCGGCTCCGATCCGGATGCAGCCCTGCATTGGCTGGCCCGTATGTGTGAAGCCGGAGAAAGCCCGGAGTTTATTGCCAGGCGTATAGTCATTTGTGCGGCGGAAGATGTTGGTTTGGCAGACCCTATGGCTTTGGTAGTGGCTATGGCGGCGGCGCAATCCGTGCATTTTGTGGGCTGGCCAGAAGCGCAAATCCCCTTAGCCGAAGCTGCGCTTTATATAGCCTGCGCTTCGAAATCCAATAGTACTGTGGCGGGTATAAGCGCGGCGCGGGCCGATTTAGCTGGTAAGGAATTGGGCGCGGTGCCGCTTTATTTGCGCGATGCCAGCTATAAGGGGGCAAAGAATTTCGGTCATGGTGTGGGTTATCTTTATCCCCATGATTATACGGGAAATTATATTGCGCAACAATACCTACCGGATGAATTGAAAGAAACCAAGTATTATAATCCTACTGAAAATGGGATGGAAGCACGGATTAGGGAACGATTGTTAAAAAGAGGGCAACAACAAAAAGACAAAATAAAACCCCACTCATAACCTATCACTTGGCTTATGAGTGGGGTTTTGTTTAGAAGATTATAGTTCTATGCGACACTCGCTGATTTTATCGCCTCCCTTTGTAGCTATATAAACTTTATAAGCCCCAACATTATACGTGCCGACCGCATTATTATTGATTATAAATGTTGCGGTGAATATCTTTGTCTCACCGTTTGCGTATTTTTCCGTGACAGTAATATTTAGCTTGTTTTGATTGCCGGACATTTTATCAATAGAAGCCGTAGGAGTTATACTGATAATCGTATTTCCCGATATTGCTTCAAACTCCACCGAGACTACCGTAGCGGTTGTCAGATTGCTTAGAGTATAGCTGTTTGAGGTGTTGCCGGGTAGGGCGGTATTATTCAGCCTCCAGGCTTTCACCCGATAGCCAATATCTGGAGTAGCGGTGAACACAATATTCTTGCCTTGCTCAACTACCGCCCCGGATACAATATTAAAGCTGTCTACTGAAGCTCTGATCGTTCCATTGCCATTGATCACACTAAATATAACAGTATGAGTTGGCATTAATGTTCGAACCGCCGCGCCGCGCGATGCCGCGCCTGCATCGTAATTCTCGTTTGCCGCCGAACGAACAAAGACATAATAATCAATGCCGCTACTTAAACCATTAAAAGTGCGGCTCATCACCCAACCGTTGGCGGGTACATTAGTTGATGTACTGATATTGTATTCCACGTTTTGCCCATTGTTAGGGGCTATCACGGCATTAACGGTGATGCTATTTTGAGTTACGGCTTGTACTGTGGGCGTGTTCACGCTTGCCCCCGCCGCCTTACCCACAGTGAAACTCACGCTAAAGCTTATCGACGCGAGCTGGTTGCTATTGTCTTCCGTCGGGCTTACAGTCACAGTGGCGCTATATGTACCTGGTGCTAAGCCAGCTACTGGGTGAACGGTGAAAGTTCGGCTACCGCCAGCGGCCATACTGCTTAAGGATGCTGTGCTGAGGCTAAAAGCAGTTGGGTCAACGCCGCCAAGAACAATATCCAAATTCCCACTAGCTTGGCCTCCCTCATTAGTCACCATTATGGTACGAGCGCCCTGATTAGCATAACCATAAGCTGCACTGGGGAAAATGTGGCTGTTTCCGCTCACGTCATGGCTGATGGAAGGCGGGTTAAGCACAATTTTTTTCTTAATGACCGTATATTGATCCAGAATCGCCATCGTATCTGTGCGGTAAGTCTTAAAGGTCACACTTTCGGAGCTGACATCGACCACAGTGAACTGCGGAACTTTTATTTGAGTTGCTACATTGGTGTACCAAGGCTTGCCATCTACCCAATCCGGCGCGCCGTTTGGCTTGGTTTTCGGGATATCATAGTAGTACAGCCCGCTGGCGGTATTAAGGGTAAAATAGATTGTTCCCTGGGGGTTGATAACGCTATCTGCCGTGTAATCTATACCCTCGACCTTTTTTTGTTCATAAATACTCCAGCTTCGGGAATAGACATGGTCATGCCCGGCCAGTACGAAATCCACCTGATATTTGTCCATCAGGGGTCCGATCCCTGCTGCCCAAATTTTTACATCGTCATCGACTTGGTGTTCCGCAGGGGAAGCAGTGGATTTGTGGTGCTGAACAAAAAGCCACTTAGCATCGGGGTTAGCCGTAGTAGCCGCCATCAATGTGGCGTCAAATTGTACGAGATAATTATTGACACTCGACGCGCTCGGATAAGAGGAAGTATTGAAGACTACGAACAATGCGCCATTATAACTATACCAGTAGTTTCCAAAATAATTGCCAACAGTTTCATTAGGCAGATTGTAATGCCAGGTAAAACTCTGATTGCTTCCTTCGTGGTTACCTACAGTCGGGGCAATTGGCAAGCTCCGAAGCTGCGCTGGTTCTAAAAAATAGTCATAAAGAGTTTCGTTAGCGCCATTATCGACCTGATCACCGGTACCAGCTATAAAGCAGGCATCGGGAAAATGGGTGGTGAAAGTATTCACGGTGTTTGCCCAACCTGCTCTGGTAGTTGTGAGCGGTCTTGGCCACAGACTGCTGCTATCCTGATTACCGGTAGAAAGCTGGGGGTCGCCCACAGCAATGAATTGGAAGCTACCCTCGCCACCGGTTTTAAAACCGTAGATTTCACTGTATATGCTTTTATCGTTGGAGACGCGGTAAATATATTCGGTATTTCGCTCCAATCCACTAACAGATACCTTATGCCAGCTTTTGCCTGATGCGGCGTTGCCCACGGTTCCTTGCCAAGTTATCGCGTCACTGGGAAACAGTCCGCCTTCCTGCTCGATTCTCTTCGCTATCTGTACAGCCGATGCTGTATTATCAGATCTATCGCTATGCCAGGTAAAATTCATACAGTACTCATTGGAGCCGGGTGTAAGGGTCAATGCCTCTGCCTTAAATGCTAAAGATGGACCGTCGCTAGGATCAAAAGTCACGCATACACTGTTCACCTGCTGTGCGATCCAGCTGGTTTGGCCGTTGGCTTCGTAGGGCACACTGACATAAATGCGCATATTTGTGATGGTAAGGCGTTGGGTGATTTTATTATAATTGATTTGGCCGTCTGCTCCATTACCAATGGTGACAATGCCGTAATACTTATCTGCATTGCTGTCGCTGTCTATATAGGAACTGCCATTAGTGTTGGCATGTTTCATATACACCTTGGCGCCTGTACCAGCTATCCCTGGCAGATTTTCGAAATAACGGCAGATATTGTCGCCGCCGATCTTAGCGCAGGTAAGCGGATTGGAACTGCTGCCTTTGTTGGCTGTGCTATTAATGATGCTATAAACGCCGCTTTGCACTGTCAAGGCGGGTAGACGCGCGGCATAATTGGCTATGCCTTTAGCCAAATCCGGCGTAGTAAGAGCGGTTAATACCGCGCCCTGGCTAATATCGCTGTTGGGCATGAAATTACCGCTGGTTAAGCTGACCACCGGACAGGTTGCGATAACTTGGCCGTTGGTGTCGCCTGAGGGCCTGCTGGAGGATCCGCCATAGTATATATTACCCGTATAGTTTAGTGTGCCGCCAGTGCCGCTGGCACTTATATAGGAAATGTTTCCAGCAGTAACTATTATATTGTTTTTTATATCATAGGGGCCGGTATTACTGCCGGATTTGCGTTCGAGACCGTTTCCTACCGTTTGATAGATAGTGTTCTTTTCTACCAGAACATCTAAGGCTCCATCGGTACCCCCCAGCAAGATACCACTGCTTAAGTTATAAGAAACCACATTGTTGCGAATGAAGATGCCGGAAGGCCGGAAGCTTGTACCTATTTCAGTACCGATCTCAATACCGTACCCGCATCCTAGCACGTAGTTGTTTTCGATTATTATATCCTTACCGCCATCTACGTAAATGCCGTCGGCGCCACCTCCGCCATTATAAGCCTGGTTACTGTGGCCAGTGCTATTTATGATGACGTTACCGGCAATACGGCCATTGCGGGCCCGGTTTAGCTGATCGGTGGCGCTAAAACCAAGCCAATCTTCACCGCCTACAGCGTCGATGCCAATATTATTATTGTCGTGAATATAGTTGTTGATGATTTGCCAGTCCCGGACATTGCCGTTGACCACCACAGCCTCGCTCCAGCCTAATTTACATCCATAGACCTCATTACCTTCGATAAGAATATCCCGGATGGCTCTGGCATCGGTGGAGCCGTACCCGGAAACGTGAATCCCATTGGCATTGGGGCCACCGTCGCTGCTGTTTTGAGTATGGAAAGTTTCTCCATCGATATTATATATTTTATTGTTGACTATTTGGATACCCGCCGAACCGTTACCTGTTCTGCTGGTATTGACATATATGCCAATATTAGAATTCCAATCGCGCACTTGTAAAATGTTATTGCAAATTTCCAGATTCTCGATACGCACATAGTTGCGATCGTCCAGGCGTATCATATAGTTGCTGCCATTGTTTGAGTTGAGGCCGGTGCCGTCCAGAATGACCCGTTTGCCTTCCTCTCCCTTAATGGTGATATAATCGGTTACAGTACCCGATACATTTACCGTTACCCTCTCATTATAGATACCTTCGCGGATAATCAGGGTGTCGCCGGCTTTAAGTCTATTAACAGCATAATTAATGGTTTTCCAGGGATTGACCAAAGTACCGCCACTTGGGGTGTCGCTACCGTATGGAGCAACATAATGGTAGGACGCCGAATTCAGCGTTTCTTCACACTCAATTGTCATATCTAGATCAAACCAAATATCTCCACTGGTTGAGGAAACTTGACCGACAACGCAAGTAATAACGTTTATACCAGGTTTCAACGCGTTTGTTAAGTTAGTTAGGCTTCCCGCTTGAAAAAGAGGTGAATCTGAACCCATGCCGGCGCTTTTCTGATTATAATCACTATTGATTGCAAATTCTCGATTCATAGTATCGGTGGTGCGCCCCACATAGGCGCCCCAATTTATGGGAGTTCCAATATTAACGTCGGTCTCAGATTTAGAAGTATTATATCTATAAACTTCCACTCCATTAATGAAGATCACCAAAGCGTCATCGATCCTATGGGTTCCGCTAACATCTACAATTGTGGCCGCATTGAAGTTCTCACCCAGTTCAAAAGTTTTTTTAAAATATGTCCAGGTATGAAGGGGGTCGCCTCGTTGATAGCTTTCCGGGCCTATTGCTAGTGTTGTTGCCAGCCTTAAACCCGTGCCGCTGGCTGGGGAACCGAAACCGATAGCGGTCTTAGCTAATGTCCAGCCGGATATTTTTGTTATGTCAAATGCATCGTTAAAGAAGGTGGAATTTGTTCTTCCATAATAATAATAACTGTCGCCAAAATTAGATATACTGTATAAAATAGGGCTGTTTTCTGTTTGAGCGCTCGCGGTTGTAGTAAGCATTACGCTAAGTAAAATCAGTGCGGAAATAAGTAAAACGGTTTTTTTCATTCTTTCTCCTCCTTAAATTAATAATAACTCTTAACTACTGCATGAAAATAATAATCCTATATTAATTATACATATTAATTTGTTGACGTCAACCTTACTTATACTCAATAAAAAAGATTGACAATAAACAATAAAAGTGGTATGCTTAACCCGAGCTATTTACTAGGAATTAACGCTTTTCGAAAGGGGTGTAAATCGTGTATAATGAAAAAGTTCTGGATCATTTCAATAATCCGCGCAATGTTGGTGAAAGTGAACGTAAAGACGGTGTGGGCCAGATGCAAAGCCCGGCTTGCGGAGACACCACATTTATTTATTTGGATGTAGAAGAGGGCCTGATCAAGGATATTAAATTTAAAACTTTTGGTTGTGCAGCGGCAATAGCTTCTTCCAGCGTTTTAACTGAAATGGCTAAAGGCTTGACCTTGGAGGAAGCAAAAAAAATAACAAACGCCCAATTGGTAGATGCTTTAGGAGGCTTGCCGGAGCTAAAAATACATTGTTCTGTGCTGGCAGCAGATGCTTTACACGCCGCTATAGCGGATTATGAATCAAAACATCAAGCGTAAAGGGGTACTATTATGGCGGAAGGCAAACCTGTGATAGATAAGCAGATGATAATTGAAGCAGTGCATATGCTACTGGTGGGCATTGGTGAGGATGTAGAGCGCGAAGGTTTACTGAAAACTCCGGAACGTGTAGCAGATATGTATGAAAAACTATTTGACGGCGTATTAATAAACCCCAAAGATTATTTGCAATTGCAATTTGTAGAAGATAAACATGGTGAAATGGTGCTTATTAAAGATATACCGTTTTATTCGGTATGCGAGCATCATATGTTGCCTTTCATTGGCAAAGCGCATGTAGCTTATATACCAAAAAACGGCGTTATTACCGGTATCTCTAAAATAGCCCGTGTGGTAGAAGGTTATTCACATCGTTTACAATTGCAGGAGCGTTTGACCACCCAAATAGCCGATGCGCTGGTGGAAGTATTACAGCCCCAGGGAGTATTGACGGTAGTGGAAGCGGAACATTTATGCATGAGCATGCGCGGGGTAAAAAAGCCCGGTGCGCTGACTGTAACCTCGGCGGTACGCGGTATCTTCCATACCAATGCTACTCGCAATGAAGCTATGGCTTTAATTAAATCATCTTTGTAGATTCAACTAAGGCGGGCGAAAGCCCATTAACCAAATTAGGAGTTTTGAGCTAACGACCAATGCACAAAAAGAGAGGTTAGTTTTATGACGGAAAAACGCAATACGATTCCTGGTGTTTTTATGAAAGATTTACCAAAGGCGCTTCAAGAACAGGCTAATGAGCAAGTAATGACAGGTGTAAATGCAGGTGAAAGCGCCGATAATCAAGCAAATATTTTTGGCGATACAAACTATGAAGCTATAGATATAGGCCAAATTGCCAAACAAGAGTTAGAATCTGTAACGGAAAAACCAGCTGATACAGAAAAACATGGTATTAAGTATTTTATTAAAGATGTTCTAAGTGTGGTTATTTCTGCCGTAGTAATAGCAGTGGTATTAAAAAGTTTTGTAATAGACAGCCGTATAGTGCCAACCGGTTCAATGAAACCAACTATTATTGAAGGCGACCGTGTAATCATTCTTAAGCTCCCATATTTATTTGGCGCTGTACTGGAGCATCAAGATGTGGTAGTATTCGCCGCCGGAGAAGAATTTGGCAGCGATGAAGATTTATTAAAACGCGTGATCGGTTTGCCTGGCGATACTGTAGAGGTAAAAGACGGCTTAGTATATGTGAATGGCAGCGCTTTGTACGAACCATATATTTTAGAACCGCCATATAAAAATTTTGAAATGGTTACGGTGCCCGAAGGCTGTTATTTTATGATGGGAGATAACCGCAATCATAGCCGTGACAGCACAATGTGGATCGACCCTTTTGTGCCGTCTTCCGCCATCAAGGGTAAGGTATTGCTGTGTTATTGGCCGGTAACTCATTGGGGATTGGTGAAATGACAAGTGTTTAACTTGGAAGAGAAACTAGCAGAAGCAACAGAAAATACTCCTGAACCGGAAAAAAATTTAGAATTACCAAATCCTACCGGGCAGTATATTATATGGCGTTTCTTAAAAGATGTGTTTAGTGTGATTATCCTTGCCGTTATTATTGCGCTACTACTGAAAACCTTTGTCTTAGATAGTCGTATTATACCAACTGGTTCCATGATACCCACCATCAATGCCGGCGACCGGGTGATTTTTCTCAAACTGCCTTATAAGTTGGGAAAAATGCCTGCGCGTTCGGATGTGATGGTGTTTTTTTCTGAGGAAGAATTGATCAAAGATGATGATATAATAAAGCGTGTGATAGGTTTACCAGGTGATACAGTTGCGATAATAGACGGTGTAGTTTATATTAACGGCGAGGTGTTATCGGAACCGTATGTAAACGAACGGCGAAAAAAAGACTTTGCTCAAGTTAGCGTACCCGCCGAGTGCTGTTTTATGATGGGAGATAACCGCAATCATAGCTATGACAGCACTATGTGGGAGTATCCTTTTGTGCCTTTTTCCGCCATTAAGGGCAGGGTATGGCTGCGTTATTGGCCGATCAAACATTTTGGTTTAGTTAAGTAGTAGTTAAGTAGCAAACCTGCTTTATGTTAAAAATACGCTTGCTAAAAAGAGGGAAATGTTATATAATAACAAATATGGTACAAGTATTTGTTTTTTTTGTATATTTTTGTGTAATAATAGGAGGTAAGTATGAAAAAATTGGTGAATAT